>JBDKJZ010000014.1:0-25760 GCA_039796375.1 Pseudomonadota bacterium | reverse complement strand
CGGTGGGTTTGGCCCCCTGCGCGGCAGTGTGGGACAAGCCTATGCGCTTGACTCTGAGCGCGATACCCTTTTCTACGGGGCAGCTGAGCCAGGGCTACTACTCGGTGTCACCCTCGGTCTGGACTATGAGGCCGACGACGCGGGTTTTATGGGTGGGGTCTGGCTCGGAGCGCCCGTCTACGAGCTACCGAACGAAGGGATACCAGAGTCTCTCGATATGACACCGTTGCTGTCCGCAGCCATAGGCTACCGATATGTTCACGGTCATGAGTTCTATCTGACCCCGAAGGTGAACTTGGTAGAGAATGTTCGGTTCCACTGACCCCCCTGGCTCACTCTGGCAAGGGGGTGGTTTAACCCCAAACTGTTGGGGGGTGATATGCTCCAGAGGTGTAGCTTTCCACCTTGAGTCTATCGGGCAGGCAACGGACCGCGCCTTCCCAGTGTTCGTTGAGGTGAGCTTCCTGGTCCAAGCGCACAACCTCGCGCGCGCCAGATCTGACGACGCTCGAAATCTTTCCTCACGCTAGCGCGTAGCACTGGGTCGGAACCTTCGCCCGAGAAGGGTGTCCTCGGTTTTTCGCGCGAGCGTGCTCACTCTCGCGGGCACATTTCAGATGGGAGCCACTGTGAGATATTGGAGCCAGGTCTTGCTGTCGCCTCTCTTCGCAAGCGGTTGTGCGGCTTTCGCGACTGCGCTTCCGCCGGTTGAGCCCGTGCCTGCGGCGATGGTCGCTCCCCCGGACCTGATCTATTTGGACCGGTCGTTGGGCAATGACGCCATCGTCCGTATCACGACGCCCTATGTGGCGTGTACCGGCACTCTCATCGCCGAAGATCGAGTGCTCACGGCGCACCATTGTTTGGCAAAGCGCGACGGCGATGAGCGCTATCTCGAGCAGATCATCGATGTCGACGATGTGCGGGTCGAGCTGGGCGGTGACTATTTGCCCTGGGGGGAAATCGGAGTGCGGGCGATCGTGACCCCGCCGTGCGGGCACGGTTCAGGAGTGGGGGACATCGCTATCTTGGTCTTGCGGGCACCGCTCAAGGACCTCAGCACGCTTCCGATCTCAGAGGAGCAGGGCCCGAGCGCTGGGGAGGAAGTCTGGCCCATCGGTTTTGGTACTTGCGCTGATTCGGGCGACGGTATCCGTCGCAGGAGCCGCCCAGAGGCTGAAATCACGGCCGTTCTCGGCACGCGCTTCCAGTCGTTGTCAGCGATCTGCCCCGGGGATTCAGGGGGACCCGCGCTCAACCAGCAGGGCGCGGTGGTGGGCGTCATCTCGCGGAGCGCGATGGACGGTGAAGAGGCGACTGCGAGCCGCACCGAGTTTACGCGGGTAGATCGTTGGCAGGACGTCTTCGCGAACGCGCAGCGGATCAGCGACGGAGAAAGCCCCGCGGAGCAGCCGCCGATCGCTGGCTGCGAGTCGCCTGAACTCTCCGAGTCCACCGCGAGCCGAAGCCGCTAGAACGCTGGGCCTACACTGGCCCTCCTTCATTGGGTTAGCCCCCGGGGCCTCCAGAAAGTCGCAGGACTGTCGCGCGTCCGTTAAGCTTGCCCTGTGGAGAAGATATATAGGTTCGTCGCCTGGTGTGTCCTGGTGGCCGCGATCTTCGTCGGAGTTGCCCGCGGCCTCGCGATCCGCTGGTGGCAGGTGCCACTCGGTGACCCTGAACTCTCCGCTTCGATCGCGCCGAGCTTAGGGGGTGGCGACTGGGTGTTGTTGTGGCGGCTAACCCGCCCGGGGCTCGGAGACTTAGTGATGTGTCCTGACCCTGACGATCCCACGAATGTCGTGATCGGTCGCATCGCCGCTGAGGCGCATCAAACGATCGTGATCAACGGCGATGACCTCACCGTCGACGACAAGCACTTCAATATTGAATACAACTGCACCGAGCAGGCGTTCAGCGTCACCAATCCCGACTCTCTCAAACAGGAGGACTTGTACTGCGACATGGAGGACGTCGGCGAGAAGCTCCACATGCGTGGTTACGGCGGCTCCAAGCTGCGCAGCACACGCAAGTACAAGAAGACCGTGGGCTCAGGGGAGGTGTTCTTGCTGAGTGACAACCGCGCTTTCCCCTTCGACTCTCGCCACTACGGGGTGATTGAACGGCGCACCTGCACCGAGACGATCTTCTTTCGGCTGGTCAGCGCGCAGGGGTTCTTGGACGTGAAGACCCGCCTGACGACCGTCCGTTAGGGTCCGCGGCACGGCGGAGAGCCTGCGCCGCGCCGATTGGGCCCGTGGCAGCTTTAGTTCTTCCAATTCGCACCCGCTTGATGGAAGCTGGCCAGGCACATTTAGGAGGAATCATGGACCAAAATAGGCATTACACCTGCACCGCCTGTATGACCGCCGTTCCGCGCGGGCACAAGTTTTGTGGGCGCTGTGGTGGATCGGTTCCGGAATCTGTCCTGAACATGCAGACGCAGTATTTCAGCGACATGCAGGATCCCGCGAAGGCTCGCCTCATCCTGGTCCTCGGCGAAGGGATGGAGGGGCTCAGCTACCACCTCAAGGCCGACCAACATATCGTTGGTCGAAATGGCCAGGTCGAGTTCCCTGACGACTACTTCGTCTCCCCGACGCACGCGAACTTCTTCTACCGGAACGATCGCCTCGTGGTGAAGGATGAGGGATCTTTGAATGGGGTATATGTGCGGTTCCGTGGCACGACACCCATCGCTCCTGGCGACACTTTCATGGCCGGCGACCACGTGTTCCGCCTTGAACTCGCGCCTCGGCTGTCCGTCTCGGCCGACTCGGAAGGCACGCTGTACTACGCGTCCCCTGAGCGTCCCTCGACCTTCCGCATCACGCAGATATTCGGTGGTGGCGCAGCGGGGCTTACGACCTGCTCTCAAGGGCCGTCGCTGAGCATTGGCCGCGAAGGCTGCGAGCTGAATTTCGGTGACGATGTGCACCTGGACGTTGCGCACTGCACGGTTGAAGAGCGCGAAGGTAGGTTCTACCTGACCGACCACAACAGCCGCAACGGCACCTATACCCGCATCAAGACCGAGGTTGAGCTCGGTCACGGTGACTACGTATTCGTGGGGCGCAAGCTGTTGCGCGTCGAGATCAACGCCTAAGCGGATCGGTTGAATCAGCGGGGCGGCGCTTCGGCGTCGGCCCCAGCGGCCTATTCGGCGGTGGCCGGCTTGCGTCGCGAGCGCTTCTTGCGTTTTCGCTGGGCCGCATCAGGAAAGACGCGCTCGGCAGCGGGGCTAGCGGCGCGGCTATGTTCCAGCACTTGTTCCGCTAGCGCATAAAGCGGCGTGCGAGTGAACTTTCCGGCACGGTTTGCCTCCAAGCGGGGCAAGACAGCGACGATCCGACGCACCGCATCCGCGATTCTCCGCGGGACGGCTAAGCGCTCGACGATCGGCTCCAAGAAGTCGTAGCCAGAGGTCACCCGGTCCTGCTCGCCGTCGCAAGCTTCGCGCATCGGTTCAAGCAACAACAAACAAAGCAGCACCACATCGTCAGCGGGCTCCCCGTGCTCCTCCTTATACCGATCGAGCTGATCGAGCAGCGCCCAAACGCGGCGATCGTCGCCCGCGGCGTCGTACAGGTAGCTAGACAGCTCCGGCAGTAGCACGTCGAGGAGGCCTGTTTCCCAGAGCAGCCACACGCTGCGGTGAGCGGCTCCGCCGCGCAGCAACCGCAGGAGTTCTTCGAACAAGCGCGGCCGCGCCGCCATCGCGAGCGTGTCGCGACAGGCGACGATCGCGTTGTACGTCTCGGGCTCGATACCCAAATCGAGGCGCGCAGAAAACTTGATCGCGCGCAGCATGCGGATCGGGTCTTCCTTGAAGCGGACGATCGGATCGCCGATGGTTCGCACCGCGCGCTTCTCGATGTCCTCCATGCCGTTGCACCAATCGAGCACGGCCTTGGTTTCTAGGTCATAAAACAGCGCGTTGATCGTGAAGTCGCGGCGGGCGGCGTCTTCGTGAGCCTGCCCGAAGGCGTTGTCGTCGCGGATCAGAAGGTCCTCTGACGAATCGTCCTCTTTTGGGGGGCGTCGGAAGGTGGCGGTCTCAATGACCTTTCCTTGTCCGAACAACACGTGGACCAACCGAAACCGGCGCCCGATGATCCGCGAGTTGCGGAACAAGTCGCGGACCGCATCGGGCCTCGCGCTGGTCGCGACGTCGAAGTCTTTCGGCTTCTGGCCCAACAACAGGTCCCGCACGCAGCCACCCACGAGGTAGCCTTCGTAGCCAGCCCGAACTAGGCGCTGCACCACTCGGGCGGCGTCGGCATCGATCCGACCTTCGTCAAACTCGTAGGGCACTCGAGTTGGCGGAAGGCCTGGCTCTCCGGCTTCTTCGACGCCCTCGTCAGGCAAAGGTCCCACGGTGTAGCCGACGGGGTCTCCAGGAGAACGACCGGCTCTTTGTCTCTTACCGGGTGGGCGACGCACTGTGGATGGATAGTTTCTCGGCTGTGAGCGGAGCCCCGCTCTCGCTACTTGAAGGAGGCTGGCGGGTAACACCCGTTCAGCGTCGCGCCTGTTTAGCAGGCTCGGGCCGACGTTACCAGCCCTGCTCGCGACTACGGGGCCCGAGTGCAGTTGGGGAGTGATTTCGGCCCTTCTCCGGGGTACGCCTGGGCCTATGGCGAGTCGGGAGGCCATCGTGGTGCTCGGGTGTCGCGCCCCGGTTGACGGAGCGGGTGGGGCGCTTCAGCGCCGAGCCGACCGAGCCGCGGGCGCTTTTCTCGACGGATTGGCGCCGCGGGTAGTGGTGACAGGGGGGCGGACTTGGCAAGGGCTGTGCGAGGCGGAGTGGATAGGCGCACACCTTGGACGGCGCGGTGTCCCCGACGCCTGCGTGGTGCTCGAAGATCGCTCCTTGAACACCGCTGAAAACGCCCGCTTTTCGGCAGCGCTGCTGACTGAGCTGGGTGCCCAGCGAATCTTTGTGGTGACCTGCGACTTCCACATGCGACGGGCGCTCAGTGAGTTCGGCCGTCTCGGCTTCGACGTCCTCGGGCTGTCCGCCCCCTCGCCGCGCATGGGTTTGTTCCGCGGGGGTACCCGAGCCGCGATGGAGCTGGCGAGTGGCTTCATCCAAGCCCAGCTGCCTCGCCGAGAACGAGGGGGCGCCGCCGTGCAGTCACCGCGGGCTCGGAAAACGTGAAGCCCTGGGTCCTGCTCAGTCTGGGCGCGCTCCAGTGCGACGCGGACGCAAATCGTCAAGCGCCCGTGGCACCCGTCGCGTCTGCAGCCCCGCGCGCCGTCGTTAGTGAGCTCGTGCCTACGGATATCCAAGGGCAGCGAACCTTCGGCTTGGAGCTCTTGCGTCGGGCGGAGCCTCTGGAGTGTGCACGGGGAGCCGTGCTGCTGGCGGCTCTCTGCCGCGAGGACGCCTCGTTGCGCGCCGAACTGAACGAGCGCTTATTGTTGCGAGGGACCAGCTTGAACCTCGCAGGCGAAGACCGCTTTGAGACGTTCACGGCGCTCCTGCAGGCGGTTCAGCACTGTGAGCCCGCCACCGCGTCGGGCGCGGCTGACAATGAGCGCGCGCTCACGAGTTGGCTTGGCTTTGGGGGCACTCGCGGGCGAGCGGCGGCCCGAGCGCTAGGGGCTCAAGCGGCGCGCGACAAGAACTTGAGCGCCGAGACCCTCGTCGCCTTGCTCGGCTCTGTCGACGAGTTTCCGTCGGAGGCGTGGTTCGCGCTCGCGCAGGTCTCCTATCGCGCGCCTTCTTTCCGCGAGACGTTGCTGAATAAAGCGGAAGGCGCCTTGCACCGCGGCGCGCACGAGGTGTGGCTCGTGCACGCGCTCCGCCAAATCGTGCCTGAGAGTGTGCCGCTGCTAGCGAGCCTCGCTCGAGGCGTGAATACTGACAGTTCGCAGGCGCTGCGGAGCACACCCCACTTACAAGAGAGCGCGCTCTCCGCCCTCGGCGCTGCAGGGCCGAAAGCGCAAGCTGCCCTAGGCAGTCTGCTCAGTGATGACGCGTGGCGCTCGTCGCAGTCGCCGTCGATAGTCGCCCGCTTGCTCGGCGCGCTTGAGCCCCAGACTGCGCGTGAACACCGAGGGCTGCTCAAGGCGCTCTCGAACACCCCTTTGCCGAGTGACGCCCTGGGCCGGGCAGACGTCATCCAACTGCGCTGCGTGGCGGCGTCGCTACTCGAAGGGCCCGGAAGCCCAGCGCTTGAGCGCTGCGATCCGGAGGCAGGTGAACCGCTTGCCCGGGCGACCCTCATGAGCATCAAGCGCACGGGATTGTCGGGTGCCGGCGTGGCTGAACTGCAGAAGCTCCTCAAACATCCAATCCCACGCGTGCACCAGGAGGCGTTGCAGCTGCTCCTCGTGACGCAGCCCGAGCCGCGCTTCGCCGAGTCTGTCCTAACCGCCGCGCTTGGGCACCCCAATGCTGGTACTGTCGCCGTCGCCGCTCGTGTGATCCGTGATCTGAGAGAGCAGGGCAACCTCAGCGCACCCGGCCCCGAGCTGATTCAAGCGCTCACGGGCGCGCTTGAGGCGGACGTCGCAGGGGACGCGGTCGCGACCCGCGTTTCCGTGCTCGGCGCAGTGTCTGCTCTGCAGATCCTCTCGCTGAAGACCCGTGTGCTCAAACACTGCGACTCCCCCTATGCCGCGGTGCGCAACGCGAGCGCGCAAGGGCTGGCACGTCTGAGAAGCTCCGACAGATGCCCTCCCGCATTTAGGTCGAAGGGGGTCGTTCCGGGGGCGGCAACCCACGAGCTTCGGCTGTTCACTCGTCGAAACCTGCTCACGCTTCAACTCGCGCTAGATTCACATCCTCTACACGCGGCCCGCCTGACTGAGCTGGTTTCGCGCGGGGCCTTCGTCGGCAACCCGCTGACCGGCGACGACCGCGGACTCCAGTTTGGTGATCCCGACGGTGATGGTTTCGCCAACAGCCCCTTTGCGCCAATAGCCTCGGAGCTATCGTCGGCGCGTTTCGAGCCACTCAGTGTCGGCATGGCGCAGTCCGGGCCAGACAGCGCATCCACCCAGCTGTTTGTGACCCGGATGCAGCGCCCCGATCTCGACTTGCGCTACACGCACCTCGGCTGGGCCAGCGAGTCTTGGACCACAGCCGAGCGCGGCGATGTGATCGAAAAAGTAGAGCTTTCGAAACTCGCGCCGTGACGAGTATCCTGGGCGGATGCTGATCGCCATTGACCTGGGCGACTTACGTGCAAGCTGGCTTCAGTGACCGCAACAGGTTGGGTTGCGGGTCACTGCATGCACTGAGGCCACGAAAACGCTTCTACCGCAGCGGATGGGCACAACGTCCAGCTCTCACGCTCAAAGTCAGAACCGCCACTGACTGAGAAACTGACGCCGTCGCTGACTCTCGCGCGGCACCCCGAGTCCAATGTCGGTCCGCCTCGCTCGGTGACGAGTATCCTGGACGGACGAAGCGACCAGATTTTAGACTTTGGAATGCACTAGGCGCTGAGTCCTTCCCAAAGCACGCGCAGCAGCGCACGAAGGTCGAGCTGGCGAGAAGGGCGGTCGTGGCTGGCGGTCAGCATTTCGAAGAAAGCGAGCGAGTGAACCAGTGACATAAGAGTGACAGCGGACGCATGGGGGTTACCGTCGGCGATGAAGCCGTCCTTCTGCAGGCTTTGGAAACGTTCGGTTAGAGCGTCCGCGATAGGCTTGAATGGCAGCCGGTCGTGCCAGGCTTGCAGGCGCTCGACCCCCACGTCCGGAAAAGCCAACACCTTGAGTAAGATCGGCATGAATGTGCGGAGGTAACCTGCAAGGCGCTCCGCAATGGCGAGCAGGTCCTCGAAGGGGTCGTTTGGCGCGTACGGCCCGATGAAACTCTCCAGGTCTGGCACCTCTGGGACCATGGCCCGGAAGAACAGCTCGTCCTTCGAGCCAAAGCGCTGGTAGAGCGCGGCCTGAGAGATGCCGGACGCGTGTGCGATGTCCCGAGTCGACGCGGCGTGTCCCTGCTCGCTGAAGATTTGCCGAGCGATCACGAGTAACTCAGTGTCCGCGATTTTCTTATTGCGTCCCATCTCTCGTGCTCCGTATCACATTCGAATCGAGGATCAGCGGGCCGCATGGCGCGCCGCTCGGTCGATTTGGCCCCAGACGCGCTGCCCGGAGCTCAGGGTCGTGGGCGTTTCCACCTCCACGAATACTTCCCGGACGCGCGCATCCGTGCGCTCGGTCGGGCGTTCCGTAGACAGGCTGCGGCTTCCAAGAGAGGACGCAATTCGGACAACGCTACCACGACCCAGTAGCTCACCGCCGTCGGTACGCAACACGACCTTGGCGCCGACCAGCACAAGCTCGCCATCGGTGTCGTCGACCTCCAAACACACCTGGGGCCGCTTCATGTCGCCGAGGACCAGCAGCGGGCCCTGGCCCGGCGAGTAGTACTCGCCCGCATGGTAGCGCGACCAGAGAACGGTTCCGTCAATCGTGGCCCTCACCTCGCGGCGCATCAGCGCCGCTTGCGCGTCGGCCAGGCGCGCCTGTGCTGACTCCCAGCGCGCTCGCAGCTGCTGCCTTTCGGAGGACCGCGCACCCCGTTTGATCGCCAACAAGCGGGCCTCCCCCGCGGCGAGCGCCGCATCTTCCACCACGGAGGCTGCAGCCAGCTGTTCAACGGCCTCCACGGCCAGCACGCCCGAGGCACCGAGGGAAGCGGCGCGCTGACTCTCGCGCCTCCGTTGGTTGGCGCGCGCGGCGGCAGCCTCCACCTCCGCGGCGGCGGCTTGTACCTCCTCTTTCGTAGACGAGACACCCGCGAGCAGCGCCGCTGCCTGGCGCAGCTCGGACTCGGCGATCAGCACCGCATGCTGCTGCTGCGATCTCTCGAGCCGCACCAAGAGGTCACCCTGTTTTACCAGCTGCCCCTCGACGGCAAGCACCTCGCTCAGTCGACCAGGCTCCGTGCTGGCGAGTTTGACCTCTCCGAACCAGGGTTCGACGCTACCGGGCGCCGTCACGACGCTGGCGTCTACCAGGTGGCGTCCCTCACCGGCTGCGGCCTGCTTCTTCTCAATCGTGGGGCGAGCGTGGCATCCGGCGAGGGCCAGGGCAACGACGGCCACCCCCCATGCCATGCGGTTCGCTCCCATCATGCTGCTCCTTTCAAAGCGCTACTTCGTTCCCGAACGTGACCTTCCGCCACCTCGATGACGCGATCGGCGATTCGCAGCACGCGTTCGTCGTGGGTGACCACCAGCACCGCTCGTTCGGCTCCAGTCACTGACTTCCGCAACAAATCAAGCACCAACTTGCCCGAGGCGCCATCGAGCGAGGCTGTCGGTTCGTCGCACAACACCACGCTAGGATTCGTGACGACTGCGCGAGCGATGGTAACTCGCTGTTGCTGGCCGCCGCTCAGCTGCCGGGGCTTGTGCTCGGCGCGTTCGGCGAGCCCAACCTGAGCGAGCGCCGAGAGCGCCCGCTCGCGCCGATGTTTCCTTTCGGTTCCGCTTAGCACCAGCGGCAGCTCCACGTTCTCCAGCGCGGTAAGCCCTTGCATCAAGTTGAACTGCTGAAAGACGAAGCCCATCGAACGAAGACGAATCCGAGCAAGCGCATCTCGTTCGAGGCCGGAGACGCGAGTCGGCCCTAGCCAGACCTCGCCTTCGCTGGGCGACAGGACGAGGCCGAGGATGCTCAGCAGGGTAGTCTTGCCGCTGCCCGAAGGACCAACGATGACCACAACCTCGCCGCTGCGCACGCTGATGTCCGCGGGCTGAAGCACGCGGACCGCGAGCTCGCCCGCTCCGTAGGTACGGCTGATTCCGCGCCCCACGAGCAGGGCCGAACCGCCCGCGTCGGAGTCGAGGTTTTCTGGCATAGGGTTGTTTTCTGGCATGGCGTCATCCTTTGAACACAATGGCGGGGTCGATTGAGAGCACCCTGCGAATGGCCGCGACCGACGCGAGCAAGCAGGAGACAAGTGAGCCGACGGCGACGAGGGCCAGCATCCAAGGCGGGGCCAGCATCGGGGCCGAGGAGGCGTAGTGCTTCACCAAGCCGAATGCCCCCAAGCCGATACTTGAGCCAAATACGAAGAACACCATCGCCTGCGCCAAGAGCAGCGCGAACAGGTCGCGGCGCGTCGCGCCGATGGCGAGCAGCGTTCCGAAGTCGCGAGTTCGATCGACGACCGACGAAAACATGGTCACGCCGACGATCAGGGAGCCAACCAGCGCCGCGACCACTGCCCCCATACCAAACACTATTCCCACAGGCGTTCGCTGCATAAAGTGTGTCACCTCGGCATGACGCAGCTCGGCGCTCGTCATGATTCGAGCATCCGGGATGCGTGCGCGCAGTGAGCTAGCAACGCTATTGGGATCGCGACCAGGCTCCACACGCACGGTGATGAAGGTGGCGCGCTCAGTGGGCACGTCGGCGAGCGCGCGGGCATCCGCGAGGTTCGTAAATAGGTAGGAGTAGTTGCCGTGAGGATCGATGCCGTCGAAGAAGCCGCTGACCACCAGCGTCCGCCCGCCCACCTCTAGTCGATCGCCACGCAGCGCTGGCCCGTACAGAGGGCGATCCGCCGCGCTCACGAAAACGCGTCCGGGGCCCGCAAGATCGCTCGGCTGGGTGCCGTCCACCAGCGACCGGGCCAAGCCAAAAAACTGCGGGGCCTCGACGCCGACGACCTTGACCAGCTCGCGCACCCCGTCGGGGCGTGTCGCGCGTGACATGCCCTGAACGAGCGGGCTGACGCGCTCGACACCGTCAGTGCTCGCCGCCATGGCCAGGTAGGTCATCGGCACGGTACCCGTAATGTCGGTATCCTCGGTTGTGGCCGAAGTCACCCAGACGTCGACGTCCGTGCCGTCGGCGAAGGCCGAAACGCGTCCGAGAATGCCAAGCAGCGTGGATACCTGCTGGGCCATAAGGAACGTCGAGACGACGACTCCGAGCAAGGTGCCGAGGCTCTTAGACGGCTGATCCAGAAGCAGCTTTCCCGCAGTTCTGAGCATTTATAATTTATAAGCGATCGACCGCTTATTGTCAAGACCGAGCTCGTGCTCTTTTGAAACTCGCGCCGTGACGAGTATCCTGGGCGGATGCTGCTCGCCATTGACCTGGGCAATACCAATCTGACCTTCGGCCTCTTCGACCAGGACGAGCTGGTTGTGACGTTCCGCGCCCAAACCGTGCGGGGCCGGACCGCGGACGAGTACGCGGCGGTGCTCAGGCAGCTGCTGCAACTGCACGAAATCTCACCACGGGCGGTTGACGCCTGCATTCTCGCGAGTGTTGTTCCCCAATTGACAGATGTGTTGGTCGACGCCGCGCACATCGCCACGAAGCGCCGCGCCGTAGTCGTGGGGCCCGGGATGAAGACGGGGATCAAGGTGCTCTACGACAACCCCCACGAAGTGGGTGCGGACCGCGTGGTCAACGCCGTTGCGGTCTACGAATCCGAAAAGCGCGCTGTCATCGTCGTCGACTTCGGGACCGCGACGACCTTTGACTGTATTACTGGCAAGGGTGAGTACTTGGGCGGAGTGATTGCCCCAGGGCTTCAGCTAAGCCTAGACGCGTTGATGTCTCGCGCAGCGAAGCTCCGCGCCATCGAGATCGCGGCGCCGCCCCAGGTGATCGGCAAGAACACTACCCATTCGCTGCAGTCGGGCGCGGTGTTCGGTTACGCGTGTATGGTGGATGGCCTGGTCGCGAAGATTAAGCGCGAACTCGCTGAACCCGCCTCCGTGATCGCGACAGGTGGCTTGGCGTCCTTGGTTGCCCCTCACACCGAGAGCATCGAGCGGGTCGATCCTAACGTAACGTTGGTTGGGCTGCGCATCTTGTACGGACGCTGTAGCAAGTAGCAGGTGGGTCCCTGGCTCGCTACTTACCCCCGAGCGGCTCTCTGGGCGGAAACTCGTCGACCACGAGTTTCCGCCTGAGAAACAACCGCTTACTTCTCGTAGACCTGAACCGCGGCCATGCCCGCACCTGCGGCAACCGAGGTGATGATCTTCGCACTACCGGGCAGCGGGAGTACCCACTTGTAGCAATTCGGGGCTTTGCCGAGCACCGCTTGGGGACCGGTCGTCTGATCCTGAGACAACACCGGGTTCATGCCAGGTACGGGAGTTGCGGCGACGAGCTGAATGTTGACCTCGCTGATCGCGGGAAGCCCAACGGCGATGGCCGAGTAGCACTTGCCCGGCTGCATGGTGATCAGCGTCTCGAGCTGTTGCCCGGTCTGGAACATGCCTATCGCGGCCAAGCCGAGGGGCTTGGCGCCGGGGGCCTCGGTCGTCGCCAGCTGGTTCAGAATCGGCTGAATGGCGATACCCATTGAGGGGTCGAGTGCCTGCGCTGGTGAGCCTGTCGGGGCGTTCACAACGCCAGGAATGGCGGGTGGCGGTGCAGGCTGGGCGGGCACCGGTTGCGGTGCGGGCTGCCCGGGCACGGGCTGTCCCGGAACAGGTTGTCCGGGCTGTCCGGGCTGTTGTTGGGGCGGCGGATACTGAGTCCCCGCTTGGAACTGCGTCTGCGGCTCAGGCTCGCTACCACCGCAGGCGAATGCCAGCGCTGCACCCAACACTCCAAGAATTGTGACTTGTGCTCTTACAGCCATGATTTTCAGCTCCCTCTTTCGTACTTCAAGCGTGGTTTCCGCCTCCGCGGGGGCGGGGCGAGTTGCCGTGAGGCTACCCTTAGACTGACGGCGGGGTAAAGCGGCTCAACTGAATCCGAACCCTGGGCTGGCTAAGTGTCCGAGGCTTGGTGTGGGAGCACCCGTCGGGCTACCATGCGCCCGTGCGACGCGCTGGATTTCTTGTTTGCTGGTCTCTTGTTGCGACGATTCCGACGGTCGCTTGCCTGCCCCGGGAAAAGCGAGGCCATCCCGACTCCGAGGCAGTCGGGGCTCTAGCCACCGCAGATGACCCACTGGGGACAAAAACGCCCAGCCACCCTGAAGCAAGCGACCAACCTGGCCGTGAAGGGAGTCGTGGAGCGTCCGCGAGAAAGGCAGATCCACTGCTAGCTGGGGTATTCGTCGACGGCTTCGAGCGGGAAGGGCTCGGGGGCGACTGGCGCGCGACGGGTCGAGGGTGGAAGCTCGACGGTGGCATGCTGTGTGGTCAGGGCGCCAGAAACCATCCGGTCTGGCTGAACCGTCGCCTACCCACGAATGCGCGCGTCCGCTTTGAGGCCACCAGCCTTGCGCCCGAAGGTGACATCAAGGCCGAGTATTGGGGCGACGGTCGCAGCGCCGCCGCGGGTGTTTCTTATGACGATGCGACCAGCTACCTAACGATCTTTGGCGGATGGAAGAACCGCTTTCATGTGTTGGCGCGCATCGACGAACACGCGCCGGATCGACCCGAAATTAAGGTCGGCGGCGCGCCGAGCGAGCTGCGCGCCCGCCCGGTCGAGATGGGGCGCAAGTACAGCTTCAAGGTCGAGCGGCGCGACTCGAAGACTGTGACTTGGTGGGTCGATGATATCGAAATGCTCAAGTACAGCGATGAAGACCCGTTGCAGGGTCCGGGGCACGAATACTTCGGTTTCAACAACTGGGAAGTGCGTGTCTGTTTCGACAACCTTGAGGTTACGCCCCTAGGAACTTGAGCGCGTGGATACGAGCGAGTTCGATCAGGAGGTAGCGGAGTTTGAACTCAGGCTTGAGCGCTTGCGAGCACTCTACGAACAGTACTTCCTCGGTATTGAACGCATTGAGCCCAGCGTCGCGCGCAAAGACGTCGATCGGCGCTGCTACCAACTGCGGCGAGCCAAGCTGCGCAACACAGCCAAGCGCTTCAAGGTGCAGACGCTAATTCAGCGCTACAACACCCTGCAGCAGCATTGGGGCAAGGTCTGTCGCCAGATCGAGAACGGCCAATACACACGGCATCTGGTACGAGCTGAGCGCCGCTTCGGAACCATCGCCGGCAATAGACGGCGTTCGCGCGCAAATGGCCCAGAGAGCCCAGATAACACCGACGGTCCCGCGGCGCCCGAGACCGATCTCGGGACCATGCTGAGCGCCGACTTCGACGCGGAAGCAGAGCTACGCGCCGCGCTTGACCAGGCCGCTGCGCTGGCCGCCAGAACCGCGTTCGGGACTAACCCATCCGCAGCGTCAAAGTCGGCGCCGCCCGTTGCCCGGCCCCCGTCGTCTCAGGTACCGAACGGCCCGGCAACTGTGCCCCCCCAACGGCCCGGACAGCCGCCAGCTCGGCGTCCTCTCCCACCTCAGCGACCCGGCCAAAGCCCCCCTTTGCCGAGTCCGGCAGTCGCCGCACCCGACGGAATAGGGCGGCCGCCCCCCCGCCGTTCACCTCCGACGATTGCTCTTGGCGCTGCCGCATCCAACCAAGCCGCCGCCGCGATGGACGCCCCGCCCGAGGTCGCCGTGAATCGTTCGCCCCCTCCGCGGCGACCCAGGCCAACACCCAACGCGGTTGCCGCTCCGTCGCTCAGTGACGATCGCCTTCACAACCTTTACGACTCCTTGATGAGCGAACGAAAGAAGCTCAATCAGAAGACCGCGCTCAGCCAAGCCGATCTTGCCAAGTCGCTGCGCGACACCGAAGCGAAATTGCGCTCGAAGTACGCTGGCAAGAGCGTCGACTTCAAGGTGACGATCAAGGACGGCAAGGCCGTCATCAAGCCCGTGGTTCGCTAAGCGGTCGGCGGTACGGGGCGACCGCGCTTTTCCCGGATGACGTCGGCTGTGGGCACTTTCCGCCCCATGCGAAACTCGCTACGCCTCAACCGGGTCAGAGACCAGGCAGGGTTGCGGTGGTGGGTCGCGCGTCGCTCAGTGGGTCGCGCGTCGCTCAGTGGGTCGCGCGTCGCTCAGTGGGTCGCGCGTCGCTCAGTGGGTCGCGCGTCGCTCAGTGGGTCGTCGGCTGGAGGGAGGAAGGGTGATGCGATCGGACCCCTCGCAGAAGTGAATCGCGCAGCTGCCGAGCCCTGCTTCACGCATCCGAGTACAGAGCGAAGCCAGATCCTCGTCGGCATCGACCACGTGGCCTTCCATGGGCTGCATGGTGGCTTCGTCGTAGCGGCAGTGGTCTAGCGCCACCCAGCACCCTTGGTAGCTTTCGATCTGACAGATCTCCGGCCACGTCTTGCGCTCATTCATGTGCATATCTACCTTTCGGATACTCTTCGACGGCTTCGAGCAAGTAAGCGCGGCGACTGGGCGTGCTTCTTCGCTAAACGGCTGGAGTCCAGCGTCGTTTCAGGGTGCGCTACGATAGGATTAAGGGTCTCTCGAACTTTGGTCGTCGTGCTCGTTAAGCGTATGAGCCTTCTTCAAGCGGCGCGTCGATGAGTAAGATCTAGCCCCGCCCGCGGGGACGAGTCAAGCGCGCGAACGCGGGGCTCCCCTCAAACGGTACGTTCTACCTGCACTAAAAGCGCGCCCAAAATGGCCCGATAGCATGATTTCAACTACTTACAGCTCCCGACTTGGGCATCAAGGGCGCCGCTCCCTGCATTCATGGAATTGGCGGCGACCTGGATCTGACGCGCCTTGCTGCAGTCACCTTGAGTGGCCGCCTTCTTTGCAGCTGCAGGCGCTCGCTGGCGAGCGCGGGAAGAACACTGAGACTTCTCGGATGCGCTGCTGCAAGCCTGGAACTGTGCAGCGGCTGAAGTGATAGCTCCGCTCGAAGCGAGTGAGCTGCACTGCTTGCACGCATCCCCCGCGCTCGGCGGTGGTTGAGGTACCGGCTTCGGAGTGGGTTGTGGCTCAGGGGGTTTAACAGGCGGCTTCTCAGGCGTCGGCGTCGACGTCGGCGTCGGCGTCGGCGTCGGCGTCGGCGTCGGCTTCGGCTTGCCTGGGCCAACCGGAGCTGCGGGCTTACCTGGCGCAGTGGGCGCGACTTCTTCGGTTGCCTCAGCTTCGGGTTCCGGCGCCGGGGGTTCACTAGTTTCGGTTGCTGGTGCACCGGTCTGCGCAGGTTCGACGGTCAATGCGAGATCCAATGGCGCCACTTCGTCACCGCCGCGATCCATCATCGCGAAAGCTAGCCCTCCGATCAGCAGGATCGCTGCCCCGCCCAGACCAATCATCAGCCCCTTGTTTCCGCCATCTTTTGTCGCGTGCCGGGGTGGTGCTGGGACGTGGACGCCAGCCACAGGTGCGCCGACTCGGCGCGCGGGTTGAGCCGGCATTGCTGCGGTCGGCGCGGCGCCCACGACCGCAGGCGAGCTGAAATCCGGGACCGCCGCCATGGCTGCAGTAGCGCCATCCAAACTGTCCGAACTGGACCGGACAGAAGCAGAGCCTGTCGAGAGCGGCGCGGGGAGGTCCAGCGCTGCCACGAAGTCGGTCACTGTCGCGTAGCGCTCATCCCGATCCTTCGATAGGGCCTTCAAGATTGCATAGCGCATCCCGCTCGGGATGTTCGTGCTCACCTCCATCGTTTCGAAGGGGCGGGGCTGCGCGGTCATATGCTCAGTCGCCCACTCCCAGGGGGTGTTGGCGTCGAACGGCAGCTTACCCGTCAGCATCTGGTAGGCCATGACAGCGAGCGAATAGATGTCGCTGCGACGGTCCAGGGCCTTCCCTGTGAATTGCTCCGGGCTCATGTAGGGCGGAGTCCCGAGCACCATGCCCTGTTGGGTCAGCTTGGCTTCCTTGGCGGCGTCCGCCGACTCAGTTCGGGCGGCGATACCGAAGTCGAGCAGCTTGACGACATCGCGCTCACCCGCGCGCTCTGTCAAGACGACATTCTCGGGTTTGAGATCTCGGTGAATGATTCCCAGCGTGTGGGCTTCCTCCAGCGAGCCACAGATTTGCCGCAGCAGCTTCATGACCCGCTGCGGGGGAAGCGGGCCGGCCTCTTCGATCACGCGGTCCAGCGGTTTGCCATCGATGAATTCCATCGCGATGTACAAAGTTCCGTCGTCCATCGCGCCGAAGTCGTAGACCTTGATCGTGTTGGGGTGCTCAAGCTGGGCCACCGTGCCGCATTCTCGGTGAAAGCGTGCTGTGACCGAGGGATCGGAGGAGAGCTCTTTGTGTAGGGTCTTTACGGCGACCTTGCGCACCGCAGAGCCCATCTGTTGTTCAGCGGAGTAGACGATGCCCATTCCGCCCTCACCGATGACGCCGGTGACTCGGAAACGACCGCCTAAGATCTTTCCGACTAGGGGGTTTTCAGAATCGGTGTGCAAAGGCTGCGTGATTCCGCAGTTTGCGCAGAAGCGCGCCCCTTCCACATTCTCGTGACCACAAGACTCGCACTTCATCGCCGGGGTAGCGTTGCACGAAGCACCCCCGATTGACCACTTCTGTTCTCTTACTGAACTGTGTTTTGAGTCAGCGCGACTGAGGGGCGAGCAACTCGGAGTAGCCAGCGCAGTGGGCCGACCCGCGGAACCTCGCGCGAGCGCGTCAGATCGATCGGCCATCTGGGTCCGACGCGCCGCGCCGGTGATTCGGTCTTCTACGGAGGGGCGCCAGGTTGTTCAGAGACGTTCGGGGGCCAGGGTACGACATGCTCGACACCGGTGGCTCGATCGACGATCTGCGCGTGGGTCGCGCGGAGTGAATTCGGAACGAGCAAACTTCGAGTCACGTTCGCGCCTGCCGCCAGATTCGGGCGAGCGGGGTCCGCAGTGGGGTCCTCAGCGGCCAGCAGGGGAAAATCGAAGCGCACGCGGTCGATCAGCTCTTTTCCGATCCACAACTCGAAGGCAAAGCGCCCCATCATCCGCGGGGTGGAGATGGGTCGCGCTTGGGGCGCGCTGCGCACGGACTCAATCGAGACCTCGCCCGCGCTGAACCGAATGAGGTACTCCAGCTGCTCCGCGCTCACGATCGGCTCGGGATCGGGCAAGTAGGCAGGCGGGTTTACCGGGGCCTCGGACTGGGTTCTGGTGGGTGTTCCTGCCCCCAGCTTCGCGGGTTTGGTCGAGCCGCTCGTCGGTAGCGCCGGCTTCCCGGTGTCACCCTCGGCGAAATGGTGCTGCACACTGAGCCCCGCGTGGGGGTTGCTCAGCGTCTGAAGCTGCGGGGCGGCGCACCCCAACACGCCCCCGCAAGCCCACCCCGCAAGCGTGCTCGCGCGTCGCGCACGGGCCTTCATCGACAGGGGCTTGCGCTTGCGCGGCGACTGACGTTTGGGACTCAGCATCAAGGCTCGACGTCGCTGACGGACGGCACCACGCCGGTGGCCCGCTGTACCAAGCGACTGAAGGCGGGATCGTTCTTCATTTGATCCACCAGCTCAGCTTGTATGAGCTCAAGTTGTTCGGGGTTCATACGGCTCTCTAGGTGCTTGACAGCGAGCTCCGCGCGCTGCCCCAGATAGTCGTCCAAGCTCAGTTCGCCGCGCTCCAACTTGGCGAGCTCCGCGGCCTCGGCGCTCTCGCTGGCCGCTGTCGCGCCGTCCGCCTTGGAAGCCGCTTCAGCGCCTTCAGGCGAGAAGCCTTCACCGCCGGTCTTGGCGAGCCCCTTTGGCGCTCTTATCCCTCCGGGGTGCCCGCCCCCTGAAATGCCATCGATGCCCATAAGATTCCTAGATCGTTAACGAGTGGGGTGGGTCCCTAGCGGGTCGCTCCGCCGGATCTTACCCGTGGCGAGCCGGCTTTCGTAGGGAAAACTCCTCGGGGCGAACCGCACGGCGGTGAAGTGTGGCGAGCCAGCCACTAACGGACGTTGTTGATGGCGTTCTTCACGGTGTCGTGGCGTGCCTTGAGCACGTTCGAAATTGTGGTGAATGCCCGGGTTTCTTCCTGGATTTGCTGCTGGAGCTGCAGGTAATGCATGCTGTTGTCCGCCTGCTGCTGCAGCGCCCCGGACATATCGTCGCCGTAGTTTGGGGCACCCCCCGTGCGGACCCCATCGACCCCGAGGGGGTCCCCGCCGCTACCCCCGGCGGTGGGATCGGTGGCCGACATTGGGTTAGACGGGGTGCGAACCGCGGCCGCCAAGATGGGCCCCCCCGGGAGCCGCTGGACCGCTGCGTTGGCGCCCTGCATCACGGCGTCAGCGCCGCTGTTCAGCACGTTTCTAAACGGATGTCCGGGTGCCGGGGTGACGCGGGTCGCTGTTTGGGTGAGCGCCACTTGGGGACGCGGACCCTCTGCTTGAATTCGAGTTGTCATTGAGAACTTAACCTCCTGGGTACCGACGCTCTCGGGCAACCGGTAAACCAGTTTCCGGTTTTGTTCAGAGCCCGAACCATTCGGCAGGCGCAACGGCTAGTCCCGCATGCCGAAGCTCGAGGTACAGCTCGGTTTCGCCGCGCTTGGATTGCAGTTCTCCAAGCGCTGTGCCCGCGGAGACGCTCGCGCCTGCCTCTACGAACACGGTTTTCAGGTTGGCGGTCACGGTCGAATAGCCGTCGCCGTGTTCGATGATGACCCCGCGCCCCAGGTCGCCGTAGTCGCCGATCATGATCACCCTGCCGCGGTACACAGCCCGTGGGAGGTTGCCGGCCTCGACTTGGAACATCAGCCCAGGGCCGTACTCGTCGCCTGAGGCTACGGAGCGAACCCGGGTCTGCCCTTCGACGGGAAACGTGAGCCGGCCTTTTAACTCTACGAAGCGCTCCGGCAAGGGGCCGGTGCCCACAGAGCCGTACACGGTCGTGTGATCTGTCGGCTTGCCGTCGAAGGCACGCCGAAACGCCGCTTCCCGTTCTTGTGCCGCGAGGATCGCTTCTTGCGAGCGGCGGTAGCCACTCTGGGCGCTTAGGGCTTGCTCAGGGCGGCCGCGCCAGCTGCCGATCGCGGCTTCGAGCGCCTTGGCTTGACGCTCGAGCTCCCCTTGCCGCGCGATATCTCTGGCCAACAGGCGCCCCATCAACTCCGCGCGCTGCGCGTGATCGACGAACCCGGCGAACCCATCGCTCACCGGGAGCAAGCCGAGCCGGATCAGGCGCACATAGCTGCGTCCGCGCAGCTCGATGCGCTGCTTGAGCGCCGCGTGTTCCGCGGAGAACTCTTGAAGCTTGCCGAGCAGGTCCGCCTCGCCAAGCGGGACTGAAAGCGGATTGCCCTGCGCTTCATGGCTGGGGCCGAGCCCGATCACCGTGAGGACCCCAAGACTGAGTGCCCAGAGCTTCATGCGTCGATCGCGCCGCGCAGACTGAAGTGCGAGGCCACTGCCCCCAATAATGCGCCAGAGCCGACCAGACCCAAACACAAAAACCAAGGGAGAAACCTGGGCGCCATGCCGAACAATAACGACAATTGTTCATCAAAACGTTGCTGGACGAAAGCGAACATCAGCCCGCACAGGGCGACCGCCACGAGTGCGCCTAAGGCACCTTGCACTGCGCCCTCGACCATAAATGGTCGGCGCACATAGTCACTGGTCGCTCCCACGATTCGCAGCACCTCAACTTCAGAGCGACGCCGCTCAAGCATCAGCTTGATGCTCGATGAAACCACGGTGGTCACAGCCCCGAACACGATCAGCGCTAGGAATCCCGCTGCGAGAGAGGCGCCGCCTGCGAAATGAGAGAGGCGCTTGGTCCACGCCTTGTACGTCTCGACAGATTCGACCGTGGCGAGCTCGCGCAGCTGGCCGGCGACCTCTTCAGCGCGGGCCGCTGGGGCACCCTCGTTGAGCTGAACTTCGACCGTGGCCGGAAAAGCACCGCCGGGCAGCGCCTCGAGGAGTGTATTCGGGGACGCTTCAAGCAGCTCACCGCGGGCGCTTTCCGCGGAGACGTAGCGGGCGCTCTTGACGTCGGGGGTGCTCTTGAGCACGCGGGCGATCTCGGTGGCCTCAGCTTCGCTCACTTGGGGGGCGAGGTACGCGGAGATCCTCCCGGCTGATTGCCAGCGCTGTTCCAAGCTGTGCAGATTGACGACGGCCAATAGCGCGAAGGCAAGGCACATGAACGCGACCGACGTGCTCAGGGTGCTCAGACCGTGCATTCGCCATTCGCTCTTTCCGCCTCGCCACGCTCGTTCGATCGTCTTCATGCTCTTTCCCCTACGCGTCGCGGGTCTACGCGACGGTTCGCAATCCTTCGCGCGCGTCTGTGGTCTGGCCCTCATCGAGCACGACGACGCGGCGCGGACGCACATCGAGCAGCGTCCGATCGTGCGTCGCGAACACCACCGTCACTCCGGTGCGGTTGATGTCTTCGAACAACTCGAGAATGTCGACCGCCAGCTGGGGGTCGAGGTTGCCGGTGGGTTCATCGGCGAGAACCAGCGCGGGCTCAGGCACGATGGCGCGCGCGATTGCGACGCGCTGCTGTTCACCGCCAGAGAGCTCAGAAGCGAGGCTCGCGCCGCGACCACCCAAGCCCACTTGCTCAAGCACCTCGCCCACACGGCTGCGAATGGACGGTTTGGGAAGGCCAAGTATCTGGAGCGGCAAAGCGACGTTTTGTTCGACGGTCCACCCAGGGATCAGCCGGAAATTCTGAAACACGATCCCGATGTTCCGGCGCAAGTACGGAACCGAGTCGGGGTGCAAGCGGCTGACGTCTCGCCCCATGAACAAGATCCGCCCGGAGTCCGGGGTCTCGGCGGCGTAGATCAGCCGAAGCAGCGTGCTCTTGCCCGCGCCCGAGGGGCCCGTAAAGAAGACGAACTCGCCGCGCTCAATAGTCAGGCTCAGGTCGCGCAGCACGCTGGACCCAGGTCCGTAGGACTTATGCACATTCTCAAACACCAGCAGCGGCCGATCTGCGGCGCTGGCATCGAAACGCTTTCCCGACCGCAAAAATGGCCGGAACGCGGAAATTCTGGAGCCTAGGCCCATAGGCCCTCGTCGCTAGCAGTGCGGCTCCCGGACGAGCAACTTTTCGGCCGTTCCCTGTTGGGTGTGAGCCTCGTTTGTCCGTAAGAGGAAGCATGACCGACGTTATCGCGCTGGCGCGGAGAGCCCGGGAGCAGCTCTCGGCAGCCCTTGGGGCGTTGCAAGCGCCTGGCATTCCGGAAGCGCTACTGGAGGTGGCCCAGCCGATCGCCAAAGCGATGGGGTTGATGCACCAGCTGGAGCGCCAGCCTGAGGCCGTAGGGGTGGCGGGACCAGTGGCCTTCATGGCCGTGCGGAACGCGCTTGATGGCCTCCAAGTAGGCGGCTTTTCTGGCGACGCCGTGTGCCGCGCGATGGATGGGATCACCGCGGCGTACAGTTCGGTGTACCAGCTGTCCCACATCCGCGGAGTGGCGCCGATTCCTGCAGCGCAGCCGCCGGTTCCTGCAGCGCAGCCAGCTGTTCCCACAGCGCAGCCACTGATTCCCGCTGAAGCCGCGCCACAGGTTGCAGCGCGCGCGGCTTCGCCGGTTGGGGCCCAGACGCGCATTGGTTACGCAGCCAGCCCACCCACACCCGCGGGTGAGAATTACCATTGGTCCCAGGTACCGGCGCCGCAGAACCCGGCCGCTCGCCAGCAGCCGCCACAGGCCTCCCCCGGCGCGGTGCAAGCCACAGCCCAACAGTATGCGCATCAACCCAGCCCGCCCCAACCACAATACGCGCCGTCCGCCCAAGCCGCAGCGCCACGAGCGGACTACCCGTACCCAGGCTACACCGCGCAGCCCATGAACACTGCTGCGCCCATCAACTACGCGCAGCCCCAGCAGCCCATCAACTACGCGCAGCCCCCAGTGCAACTTCGGGCGGCAGAGCCACCGCCGCCGTTCGCCACTGCCGCGCAGGCGGCGTACCAAACCCCCTACCACGCGCCGCAACCACCGACTGTCCCAACCGCCCCTGTTCACGTCGCGGCGCAAGCGGCGTTGGACCACGCAGCGATACCACTCGCTCAGCGAGCCCAGCTTCCCGTCAATGCAGGTCCAGCGCTGCAGGTTGAGGCTTCGCTCGGCGCCCACAGTGCGACCAATTTTTACAAGGGCTTGAGCGGCAACGATGTGATCGAGTCCGGCGGCCTCTTCATCGCGACCTATAACATCCCGGCCATTGGGCAGCCCCTTCACCTGAAGATCAGCATGCCCGGTGGGTTCGAGCTTGAAGCGCGAGCGGTGGTGCGCTGGTCACGCGAAGCCCCGCGGACATCCTCGATGGCGCCCCACGCGCCCCCTGGCTACGGAGTGCAGCTCCTTGAACTCAGCCCTGAAGGGCGTCACCTTGTATATCGTTATGTGCGTAATCGTGAGCCGATGTTTCACGACGAAGGTTAGGTGGAGGGCGGCGAAATTCGCGGCCCCAAGAGTTCGATGTCTTCCATGTGGCGCCCCAGGTTTCTTGTCTGGCTAACAGCCAGTATCAGCCAGATAACTGCGATAGTTTAGAGAGGAGATCTTCAGCGCATGCCACTGCTATCGGGACCTGTGACCAGGGCCCGGTCGGCGAGAAATCCCTCAGGGTTGGCGGTTCTATTCTGCGGGAGGCAACAGTATTTGGTCGATGACGTGAATTGAGATCTATCGTGAGCGCCTCGGAAAGCCGACGCTGTAGCATCAGTAACAGCTGCAGATGACTCCGCAGGCACTGGGTGTCGAAGAACACAGAACTACCCCGGCATCCGCAAAAAAAGCTTCAGCGGCCCAGCCAGCCGTACAAAGGACTGAAATCGCTCCGTAATTTGGCCCACTGCGCGGCGCTCAGCTACTTCCGCGTGGCATGCCTAGATCGGCCCGTATTTCCAGCGTTCCCGCCCTCGCGGCCGTGGACGTCGCACGCCTGCGCCTCTGTCTCCCGTTTCAGCTCAGCGATCGCGCGCTACGCGAGCTTGCGCGACTCAGCAACGGCGGCGGTTATGAACGACGTTTTCCTTCGGAGTCGGAGGCCGTTCTGGTTGTGCTCTTCGACTTGGAGCGTGTGCTCAGCGAAATGATGAATTTTTCTCCCAGCAGAGAGCTCGTAGAGCACGGCTGGGTTCCTGTAGCGGGCTGCGGCCGCCGGGGACGGGCGCTGTATTTCGTACAGTTGTTATCAGATGGATTTGGCGAGCTTCGTCGGTACAGTCCCCGTGACACACTTCGGGCTCCAGCTGGCGTAGAGCTTGAGTCACTGGGTCTCTCTTTTGGTGAGATGTTCGAGCAGGCTACGCCTCGCGCCGACCTGCGCCTGCGGCGTCGCTTGCCCACCGACCACGCACCGCTTTCCCTTTCACGCACGAAGCCCACTAACAAACCCCAAGTTCGTCCTGTTCGACGTAGCGAGCAAGGGCTCCTCGCCCGCAATCTTTGTTTGTTTTAGCGTAGGACAGCCGTTGCTGCCTGGCGCAGCTCACGGCGTGTGGTTGATTTCGGTTTGCCGAGAAGCAGCGGCAGCAGCGTTTTAGGCCCACGGTCACCAATAGTCCGGACCAACTATCACCGGATTTTCGAACGCGCTTCACCCCTCACCGCGCTCGCCTCTGCCCCGTCGACACTTTTGCTTAGACTAGCCTCCCGACTGCGCGCTATGCACGGGCCCGTATGACAGCGCGTGGCAGGACCTGGTGGGGGCTCGCGGGCGTTGCGACCCTGGCGGTCGGAGCGAGTCTGCTGCTGCGCGACCCCGTGACACCAGCATCATCGGCGACTCGTCACGTCTCTGACAGAGACAGCACGGTCACCCCGCGGGGTGACCGCCGCGACGCGAACAATACTCCGGTGCCGAGCGCAACCCGGGTGAATTGGGGCGCGCTTGCGCCGTCCGCTTCGGCTACGAGCCGTGCGGCACCCGCCCCCGTGCGGCGGCCAGCAAGAAGTGACGAACCGCCAGCGACGCGTTTGCCCCCTTCACCGACTCCGGTCGTCATCGCGCCAGCGCCCGCGCGAGCGCCAACACCGAAACCGCCCAAGCTTGAACCAGCTCGCGCAACCGCCCAACCGCGGCGCGTCTCGTTCGCGCCGCTCGCGAGTTGGACGCAGCCCGGATTGTGCACGACGTTGGCTGAAGCGCAGGCGGCGCGCGACAAGTTGACTGAACACTTTCGGCAAGTGGATGAGGGTGAAACGGGCAAGCTCTATCTTGACCCCCGCCTGCCGGAGGGAGCGGACAAGTTGGTGCTGGCGGTGCTGGAAACCGCTCAGTCGGCGGTCGCACAAAGCCTGGGGTTGCAACCGCCGCCACCGAAGGTATTCGCCTACTTCGATCAACAGCTGATGAAAGCCGCAGCCTGCATCAACGAAGACGTGGTCGCGTTTTACGATGGCGCGCTGCATATCGTGCTGGGTGGTCCCGACTTGCAGCAAAGCGTCACCCACGAATACGCGCACCACGCGCTATTCGGCTCCGGCCTCGTCGGGCCCGCATGGGCCCAAGAAGGTATCGCCATGAACTTGGCCGCCGAAACCTGGTGGCGCGAACCCGCGCGCCTACAAGCGTTACTGCAAGCGCCGTTTTCAGGCGAGCTGATGGATGAGCTGATTCCTTACAAGCTACCCGCTGACCAAGCCGTCGGGTTTTATGTGCAAGCCGCGCTGACTGTGCAGTGCGTGATGCGACTACGAGGTTGGTCTTTACAACAGCTGACGGACACGCTGCGCGCTAGCAGCGGCAGCGAAGCCATCAGCTACGACCTTCCCGAGCTTCTACCGAGCTCCTTCTTGAGTCACTGCGTCTCGCAGGTCGCTGTCCGCTAGAGGAGCTGCAAATCGCGGGCGATGCTCGAGCTTGCGCTCCCGAACCGTAACCTAGCGTCGCCGACGGAGCCAAAGCGGCAACGCGAGCAAGCCGAGGAACGCCCAGCTTGGTGCAGCTGGAGCGCCGACGCTGCAGCCTCCGCCCTCGGCGTCAGTGGTGACGCCTTGTTTCCCATCGCCCGGGTCTTCGTCGTTCCCCATGCTGGGGTTCATGGGCTGCGAGGCCGTCTCGCCGAGCTTGAGATCGGTGAGCATCGCCGCGAACGTTTCGCGATTGT
>JBDKJZ010000013.1:0-25766 GCA_039796375.1 Pseudomonadota bacterium | reverse complement strand
TCTACGTGTTTGCTCGCTCTGGCTCCACCTGGACTCAGCAGGCCTACGTTAAAGCCTCCAACACCGGGAGAGATGATTGGGCTCGTTCCTCAGACTCCTTCGGCGACTCTGTTGCTCTCGACGGAGACACCCTTGCGGTCGGCGCGTCCGGGGACGACAGCGACGCCACGGGTACCAGCTACGACGCCCCCTTTAGCGGTGCGGTCTACGTGTTTGTGCGCTCTGGCTCCACCTGGACTCAGCAGGCCTACGTCAAGGCCTCCAACCCTGGGGTCGAAGACTCCTTCGGCGACTCTGTTGCTCTCGACGGAGACACCCTCGTCGTCGGCGCGCAAGGGGAAGACAGCAATGCCACCGGCGTCTACGGTGACCAATTCAACAACGATGCCCCATTCAGCGGCGCCGTCTACGTCTACAGCGTATTCCCATAGGTGGTTGAGTCGCGGCAGAGACGCCCCGCGTCGGTGCGGGTAGCCCTAGCGGCTCTGATGCAGGGCTAGCTAAGGACAGTCGCGATTGCTGCGATTGCCACCATCCCTCGCAACCCGTTGCATTAAGCCGCATCGGTATCGCGTTAACTTCCTCTCGCTTGACGCCGATGCGCTCGTTCCTCACAGGGACAAAGTAGCGCTGCGAGCCAGGTCGCTTGTATGTCACGGAGATGAGCTGGATGAGACTCGCGTGTGTTCTTGGTTTTCTGGGGGTGGCGCTAGGAGCTTTCGGGGCTCACGCATTGCGCGGCAAGGTCACCGTGCCGCCGATGACGACCGCGAGCACGCTGTTGATGCACATCGCGCCCGCCACAACTACGCCGATGAGCGGCCAATCGTCGCCCCGCATGGCCCAGGCGATGAGGCCAACCAACGTGCCCAGCACGACTCCGTTGATCACACCAATACCGACCTCTTTCTGAAGGGTGCGAAAAAGGTCTTTGGGGTCGGCGTTCGTGCTCCCCAAGGGGCAACTCACACAGGAGTTGTTCTGGATGCGTTGGTTGGACAGGCAGAGTACGGGGTCGCAGGGCGTGTCTGAGCCTGAGGCGTCATCACCCGCTGCATTTGTGGTCCCCACGGGGCAACCCCCACAGGAGGCCATGATGCCAAGGAGTGGTGGGACCGTCGCGCCCGCTTTCAGCTCTACGTCTCAGACGTAGTTCTTCAGGAGGCCTCAGGCGGCGATCCGGGGGCGGCGGCTCGGCGCACCAACGCCCTCGACGGGATTGAGATCCTCGCAGCGCCCCTTGAGGCGCTCGCCTTGGCTAGGCAATTTCTATCCGCGACTGCAATGCCGCCAAAGGCCGCAATCGACGCCGCGCACGTTGCTCTAGCCGCGGTTCATCGAATGGACTTTCTCCTGACCTGGAACTGCACCCATATCGCCAATGCTGCGATTCGAACTAAGCTTGAGAACATTTGTAGGGCATCCGGTTATCGGCCGCCCGTGATCTGCACCCCGTTCGAACTCTTAGAGGAGGAAGTGCCATGAGCCGAGACCCAATCATTGACGAAGTCCGTGCAATCCGAAATGCAATCGCGCTGGAGCATGGCTACGATCTTGAGTCGATCTTTCGCATGCTGAAACAAATGGAAGCCGCATCTCCTATTCGACATGTTTCAGCACCAACGGCAATACCCTAACGGCTACCTTCGGCTGCCCAACAAAGCGTTGAACCCGATGGAACAGCTCCCTCCCCTTCGGTCGGTCGCGGTTCGGCGGGTTAACGCTAATCTCGAACGCCCCCAACGCGGGACTTGGCGATCGTTTGAACTCGGCGCTGAGCAGCTGCGAGAACGGTCGGTTGGCGTGGCGAGCGAAACCGCGGGGCGACGCTGCTTCGCTTCACCATTGCGCAGGATCAGAACGCGCACCTCCGAAGCTTGGCGTCGCTCCACGCTACACCGACCTGGCCGGCGAATGTCGCCAGCGCCGGAAACCAACCGTCGATCTGCGCAGCTTCGACCGCAACCCCGCCGTCGACGATATATGCTCCGATCATCGGCTGTTCCATCCACGCTGTCGCGAGGCGACCGCCCGTCAGGGATGCGCCCGTCCGGCGTGGGTCGTTCGATGTCGTTCGCTTGAGCACGACGGGGGCGGTCATCGTCGCGCCGGCCTTGTCGAGCGTCCGATGCAAATTGCTCCCGCCCTCAGACCAAAGCGCGGCGATTTCGTCGTTCGCCAGGTACAGTGACGGAAGCGATGCGCCGTTGGCTGAGCTCAGCGCGGCTATAGGCATGGCTGGAGCTCAGGGTGCGATCAACGTCAAGCCGGGGAAATAGGTTCGGTAGCGAGCCGCGTCACGCGTCAGCAGCTGCATGCTACCGATGACGGCGTGCGCGCCCACGTAGAAGTCAGGCATGGGCGAACGCTTGGCCCCGCCTCGCTTGCGGTAGGCAAGGAAAGCCTTTCCGCTGAGGAACCCCGCCTCGTAGGGTAGCGGCTCGCGTGCGAAGTCGGCCAGCGCCGCGTCAGCGTCTTCGATACGCGCGAACTTCATGCTGACCTCGGCGAAGATAATCGGATTAATCGCGAGGATCGAGTGCTCAGCCGCCTCGCGCAGGGCGTTCTCGGACCAGGAGGCCCAGACGTTGTCGCACGTGATGATGTCGAGCAGAACGTTCGTGTCGACGAGCGTCTTCACGGTTTGCCCCGCATCAGCGCCATGATCTCATCGGTAGTCAGCCTGTTCGAAGGGCGGACGCTGCGCAGGTGCTGGATCACGCCGTCGCCACGAGACAGCTTCCCTCTGCCACGCTGCGCCTTGCGGAGCCTCACTTCGCCGTCGACGATATCGAAGGTGACCTCCGTGTTGGGGAGCAAGCCGAGCTCCTCCCGAATCTCCTGAGGGATGGTGACCTGACCCTTGGTGGTGATCCGCATGGTCAGGTAATACCACATCCGGTAATACTCGATGGCCCAATTGTCGCGCCGCGCTAGGAAGCTCTCAAGGTGCCGCTGGACGATGCGGTAGAGCAACGTGTGCTCGGGGGAGCGTTGCTGGTAGCGAGGGACAGGGAGCGCCGGCACCCCCGCGCGAGCAGCAAACCGTGTTCCAGTCTCAGCTTAGCGGCCCTAGCGGGGCTTGCTGCGCTGAAGCTCCGCCCGCGCCTTGCCCCAACGGGCGGGATGGAACTGAGGGCACTGGGATCGGGCTACGCAGGGACATGTCGGCGCTTACTAGCGCCTGCCTGGCCCGGAATCATCTTCAACCCGGCCGCTCGCCAATCTCCTCGGAATCCTTGTGACTCAGACACCGCGTCCCAGGCAACTCGAACCCTTCAGCTCGGTCCAGGTAGTCACGGTCAACGCCGGTTCGCCTTCACGCGACATAAGGCTACGCTCCGCGCGCGCCTCGGAGACCCAAGGCAAGTGCGCATCTGGCTCGGGCGCACGGCGTCGGACCCAGTGGACTCGATCGAACTGTACGAAGCGGGGCGAACCTACGACCGCTCGACCGCGGCGCTGCGCATAGCGGGTTACCTGGGCGGAATGTGGCGGCTCTTTAGCTGGGCGCGGATAATCCCGGCAGATTTCCGAGATCGGGTCTACGACTTCATCGCTGAACATCGCTACGAGTGGTTCGGCAAGCTCGACGCCTGCCGAATTCCGACCCCCAGCGAGCGGGCTCGATTCTTGGACTGAAACGTTTCACGGCTTTCCGGTAGCCGCGGCTCTTGCGTGGGCACAGGGCCCTCGCTAGGTTCGCCCCGCTGCTGCAGCCTCTACAGCCCCGCAGAACCCGTTGACCAAGCGCATCTGTTTGGGGGTCTTGCAGTCCGCCTCCAGCAGGCGCGGACTGCCCACGATAATCACCACAGCTTGGGTTCGGGAGGTCGCGACGTTGAGGCGGTTGAGGCTGAACAGGAAGTCAAAGCCGCGGGGGGCGTCTTCGGCATCTGAAGTCGCCATGGAGTAGATGACGACCGGCGCTTCTTGGCCTTGGAACTTGTCGACCGTGCCGACCCGTGCGTCTGGGAACCCGGCGTCGTCCAGGGTTTGGGCAATGTACTGAACCTGCAGGTTGTAAGGCGCGACAAGCAGGATGTCCTTTAGCGCCAGGGGATGCTCTTTACCCGCGCGGTCCACCCACGTTGAGCGTGATGAAAGAAGATCGGTCACGATTTCACTCACGCGCAGCGCTTCTTCTTCTGAGCAATTCACATTGCCGTGGTGTTCCACCGGTTCGAAGAACAGGCCGGCGCCGCTGAGGTTTGGGCTGCGGGACCTGAGTGTCTGCGCCACACAATCGGCCTGAGAGCGCAGGCGTCCCGAGTAGAAGTACTCTGAGGTGAACGCTGTCACCGTTGGCGGTAGCCGCCAGGTCTCGTCCAGAAAGAGCCCGAGCTCGGGAGGAACTGTCTCCTCGCCGTCGAGAAGGTGTTCCAGTGCCGACGCCTCGGCCCCCGTCGGATGTGAGCCTTGAGAGGGCTGTGCGAGTTGTTGTGGGTCTCCAAGTAGCACTAGGCTGTCTGTACTAACGGATACGGCCAGAGCGTTCGCGAGCGAGAACTGGCCGGCCTCGTCGATCACAAGCACGTCTACGGAGTTCCGCATCTCCGGGGAACACCACAGCCACGCGGTGCCGGCAACAATGGCACTCTCTCGCACACGAAGCGACACACCAGTGATCGACGATGTGTAAATCAATGACCGATCACCTTATGTTCAGGTGTGCCACCCAGCTCACTCATCAGCCCCGCCTTGTGAATCCGCCAGCTGCCGATCAATCCAAGCGTCGATGTCGCGGCTCCTAGAGCGCCACTGGCCTCCGACCTTGAAGCCAAGCAGCTCTCCCTTCTGCGCCATATTGTCCACCGTCTTCTTTTGGACTTTGAGCGCTTTGGCCACTGCGGGCAGGGTCAAGATCTCGTCAGCCATCCGCGCGCGCCAGGGCAAATCAGGTAGATATTGCCTGAGGACGCCAGCCTACACTCCCGATCTCCAGCCGCGCAAGATTGTTCGCAGGGGGCTGACGGCGTGGGTGGCGGGACTACGCAGGGATGGGGTTAGCAGCGTGAGCTTACCTAACGGGAGAGCCGGTTGGCGCCAGCGAGTATGCGAAGCGCTTCTAGTCCCCCTGTCGCTCGCCCACATAAGGGAGCTTCTCGCGGGCGCGTCGGTGGGGACTCCCGGCCGAGGCTGTGCTGAGTTTTACTTAGCGCTGACGCCGATAGGAATGCCGCTTCAGAAGTTGCGCGAAAATCCGGGGCATTCCCCGTAGCAGCGATATTCGCCGTATGGTTTGTCCGCTCCGTGGTAGGGTGGTGAACACCATGACGCCTATCCTGGACGTAGCAAGACAGCTCGCTGAAGCCCACCGCAAGGAGGACCCCACAACGAAGGAGATCTACCTCGCTGAGGACGGCAATGAAGTTCGGCTAGTTGAGGTCTCGGGTTCGGTCGGAACGTCCGGCGAAGTACTCCCATTTCGATTTGCAGCGCGTCCGGACAAGGGGATCCCGTACATGTCCACCGTGCTGCTCTTGAGCGAGGAAGAATGGCGCCTCGTGAAAGCCGGCGAACTGCATCTGCCAGAGGGCTGGGGCTCGCATAACGATTTGAAAAAGATCGCCTAGAGGTATCAGGTGACATCCCATCAGGCTTGGGCGGACGCGTATCTAGCGCAGGCGCGGGCCGACCTTGTTGGCGCTCACTGTGTACAAGGTCGAGCTCCTTCGGTGTACGCCATGCTTCTTCAAATGGTGTTTGAGAAGCTGGCTAAGGCCGCATTGCTTAGGACGGGCGCTGTGCACCTGGTGGCCGTGCAGAGGTCACACCGGGCAGCATCTCGCATGATCAGCGTCCTACGCCTGCAGCGCGGCATATTAGAGCCCCTAGGCGGTTCTCCGGCGTGGCAAGACGTGTTCTGGGTAGTCGAAGCCCTGGAAAGCGCACACCCACAGCTTGCCGAACCATCCTCACCGATCCTCGAGTATCCCTGGCAGGATCAAGTCGGGACTGTTAAATGGCCCGAGCGCGACCTTGCCATCGCGGCCCGACTTGGTGATCCTAGCAACAATTTGGGGCCACGCGTCCTGCGATTTGCGGCTTTGCTCAGTGACCGCTTCGACGCCGTCTTTCCGTGACCCATCAACGACGCCAGCGCAGAAAAAATCTGCTGAAATTTGAGCCCTTCTATCCGGAAATTGGGCCGCCTAAATATTCGTAGTTGGGAACTATTGGGTCAGCGCCGGGGCTAGGCCCCCTTGTCGGGTTGCCCCAGGGGCTTACGCCCCCAGGGCTCCCCCCAGATCCGGACTTGCAGATTTCCCGCATCCGGCTCCTCGCGTCACGGTTTCGCTGCGGTTCGCTAGACCGTGTGCACTTCCCATCAGCGCACCGATCGTCGGGTAGCTTAAAAGTTGGTGTCGCCGACTCGCAAAAAGAAGGCACGGGCGCCACGATTGTCGCACGCGTCGCCAAACGCGCCCTGTCACGCTGAGCCGGGTTGTGCCCGTTGCGCTCGCTCGGCTGGAGCCTCATCCAGAAGGCCGAAAGCACATGAACACGGTCCAGCCTGAAAACGGCAGGACGGACAACGGCAAGCCTGCAAGAAAGGCCACTTTTTCACTGCCGTCGTCGTCTGCGACCACGTGCTAATCGCGTACACCGAGCGGCACGTGCATGAGGCGGTGCGCCAGCTCTTCGGCAATTTCAAAGGCTTCCTGCAGTCCGACGCGAGCAGCGTCTTCGATATTCTCGCGCGCGGGCCGCGGAAAGACGACAACTCTGACGAGGGGCGCTAGCCCGTCTTCAGCGCCTTGTACGGGCGAATGGCACGCAGCTCCTTGCCGCTGTCTAGCTCTGCCTTGCGGAGATCGAAGTGCGATTGCAGGTTCAGCCAGAACTGCGCCGACGTACCTGCGAAGAATCGCTCCAACCTAAGCGCCGTGTCTGGCGTCAAGACGCGCGTGCCGTTGAGAATGCCGCTGACCCGATTCGCCGGCACATGGAGAGCGGTAGCAAGCGCGTTCGCCGACATGCCGAGCTCGTCTAGCTGCTCGCGCAGAATCTCACCCGGAGCAACGGGACGCATCTTGTTTCGAGTCATGATCAGTTCTTTCAATGGTAGTCAACGATTTCGACATCGTAGACATCGCCTTCATGCCAACGGAAGCACAGCCGCCATTGATCATTGATCCGGATGGAGTGCTGGTCTTTGCGAGCACCCTTGAGCGATTCGAGCCGAATTCCAGGCAGCCCACGTAGATCGTCGAGCGAGCCCGCTGCCTCGATGAGCATTAGCTTGCGCTCCGCCTGAGCCCTGAATGCTCGAAACGCGGACACCGCTGAGCCCGACCACAACGCCGAGGTCTTCTTGCCTACAAACGAGCGAATCAACGGACGGAAGCATGCCAACTTTTACGTGTTACGTCTAGCGTAAAAGCGGCCCCGCGCACGCAGTCGCCGTCCTCGTCCCGAGGCTTCGCGGCACCCCCTATTTCAGCGTCGCGCCCGTCTTCTGAACACGAACTGGACAAGGCGCCTCAGAAAGCACGTTTCTCTCGTTGCGGTTGTGCCTCGGCTGGGCACTCCGTGGGAGGTTGCTTCTCAAGCACGGGCTCGCACCCCCGGGCAGCCAGCTGCTCCGATCATCCCGAGAGTTCTGCGGGAGGTTCTGCTTTCTGGCTTGCTCACGCATTTTAATTAACCTATAAGTTAATTAACTGATTGGTAACATATGCCAGAGCCTAGAGTAGACTCCCTCAGCCTGACCTTCTCCGCCCTCGCCGACCCGACGAGGCGAGCCCTGTTGGTTCGGCTCTCCAAGGGCGAAGCGAGCGTGACCGACCTAGCCCAGCCGTTCATGAAGGACATGAGCCTGCCTGCGATCACGAAGCACCTCAAAGTCTTGGAACGGGCCGGGCTGATCACCAAGTCACGCGACGCGCAGTGGCGTCCTTGCAAACTGAACGGCGCTCCCTTGAAGAAGGCCACGAACTGGATGGAGCAGTACCGGGAGTTTTGGGAAGAGAGCCTCGATCGCCTGGGCGAGTATCTGGAATCGATTCAACAACAGCAGAAGAAGAAGAAAACCAAAGTAAAGAAGGGAAAGTAGGATGTCTAAGAAGAAAGAGAACTATGAGCAAGCGCACGAGATCCGCATCACACGAGAGTACGATGCGCCGGTGAAGCTCGTCTGGGATGCCTGGACCGACCCTGCGCAGGCCGCGAAGTGGTGGGGTCCACGTGGCTTCACGATCACGCACCATAGCAAAGACCTCCGTGTCGGCGGGCATTGGCACTACACGATGCACGGCCCGGACGGCGTCGACTATCCCAACACCACGAAGTATATCGAGGTCGAGAAGCACAAGCGGATGGTCTACGACCACGGCGGCCACGAAGACCGGCCCCCGATGTTTCGCGTGACCGTGCTCTTCGAGGAACTGAAAGGTGGACGCACGAAGATGGATATGTGCATGGCCCTTCCGACGCCGGAAGCCGCCGCCGAGTCTCGAAAGTTCATCAAGAAAGCCGGCGGCAGCGCCACCTGGGACCGCCTGGGCGAGTACCTGGCCGAAGAGACGCAGAAGAAGGACCTCTTCGTCATCAACCGCAGCTTCGCCTGCGGCATCGAGAAGATGTTCGAGGTGTGGACGAATCCAGAGCACTTTAAGAGCTGGATGGGCCCCACCGGGTCCCAGATGGAGTTCATCCGCGCGAACATCAAGACTGGAGGCGAGACCTTCTACAAGATGTGGTCCCCGAACGGTCCCGTGATGTACGGCAAAGCCAAGTACCTTGAGATCACGCCTCACACTCGCCTCGTGTACACGCAAGTCTTCGTGACCGAGGACGAGAAAATCTCGCGGCATCCACTCGCGCCGACCTGGCCGGAGTCGATGCTCACGACGGTCGTGTTCACGCCCGAAGGGGCCGACCGCACGCGCGTAACGCTCACCTGGGAAGTTCACGGCAACGCAAGCGCTGAGGAACGCGCGACTTTCCATAGCTCCAAAGCCGGCATGGGGGGGGGCTGGGGCGGCTCGTTCGACAAGCTCGACGAACTCCTGGCGAAGTAAAATGTAAAGATGGCCCGCCGTGTGCACGCACTCTTCGCAGCAGGAAGCGAGCGTGCACATGGAAAGCAGAACACGTTACATTGGGGTCGCTGGGGCAGTGTTTGCGGCGATCGTCCTTCTCGGAGCCTGTCTCTTTTGTCGTACTGTCGAGCAACAGACCTGGATGACGCAGCTCGGAAGCGTTTCCCGGGCCTGCGAATGACTGCGCGAGTCCTGCGAGCGCTCGAAGAACTACGAAACGAAGGTCCTGGACATCGCGCGCCGCACAGACCGGGGCGCTGCGCATCGCGGGTTACCTGGGCGGAATGTGGCGGCTCTTTAGCTGGGCGCGGATAATCCCGGCAGATTTCCGAGATCGGGTCTACGATTTCATCGCGGAACATCGCTACGAGTGGTTCGGCAAGCTCGACGCCTGCCGAATTCCGACCCCCGCAGAGCGGGCTCGGTTCTTAGACTGAAACGTTTCGGGACCTCAGGGTAACCGCGGCTCTTGCGTGGGCAGAGGGCCCTCGCTAGGTTCTCCGTCATGGGCACCTACCGCAGTCGCACCACCACTCACGGACGAAACATGGCAGGCGCGCGCGCCCTCTGGCGAGCGACAGGAATGACGGACGCGGACTTCGACAAGCCGATCATTGCCATCGCCAACAGCTTCACCCAGTTCGTCCCCGGGCACGTGCACCTGCACGACGTCGGGCAGCGGGTCAAGAAGGTCATCGACGCCGCTGGGGGAGTAGGGGTCGAGTTCAATACGATCGCCGTCGATGACGGCATCGCGATGGGGCACGGCGGAATGTTGTACTCCTTGCCCAGCCGTGAATTGATCGCTGACAGCGTCGAATACATGGTCAACGCGCACTGCGCAGACGCCCTGGTGTGTATCTCGAACTGCGACAAGATCACACCCGGGATGCTGCTCGCGACGATGCGGCTCAACATCCCAACGATCTTCGTCTCCGGTGGCCCAATGGAAGCGGGAAAGAGCGAAGGGACTCACGACCGCAGTGGTAAGAGGCTGAAGCGCAAGCTGGATCTCATCGACCCGATGATTGCTGCAAGCGACGCGAGCGTCAGCGACGCGGAGCTGCTTGAAATGGAGCGCTCAGCGTGCCCCACCTGTGGTTCCTGCAGCGGCATGTTCACGGCGAACAGCATGAACTGCCTCAACGAGGCGCTAGGCCTAGGCCTGCCGGGAAACGGAACGATCTTAGCCACGCACGCCCTGCGCTGGAACTTGTTCGAGTCCGCTGGCAAGCGCATCGTGCAAATGGCGCGCGACTTCTACGAGAACGACAACGCCCGCGTCTTGCCGCGCAACATCGCAACGTTCGAGGCTTTCGAGAACGCGATCGCGCTGGACATCGCGATGGGTGGCTCCACCAACACGGTGCTGCATCTGCTGGCGATCGCCGAAGAAGGCGGCGTGAATTTTAAGATGGCCGACATCGATCGCATGTCGCGACGCGTGCCCAACCTATGTAAGGTCGCGCCCTCGTCAGACTATCACGTCGAAGACGTGCACCGCGCGGGGGGTATCTTCACGATCTTGGGCGAGCTTGAACGCGCTGGGCTCTTACACACCGACGTCCCGACAGTGCATAGCGACACCATGGCGGAAGCCTTGGCCCTGCACGACATCCGCAGGCCCACGGCGGACGAAGCCACCAAACACCGAGCGCTGGCTGCGCCCGGCGGGGTGCGCACTATCGTCGCCTTCTCTCAAGACAAATACTTTGACTCTATCGATGCTGACGAACAGGGCGGGTGTATCCGCAGCCTAGAGCATGCCTACTCAAAGGACGGTGGCCTTGCCGTGTTGTTTGGGAACATCGCCGCGGAGGGCTGTATCGTGAAGACTGCAGGCGTGGACGCCTCGATCCTCAAGTTCGAAGGACCAGCTCGCGTGTTCCATTCACAAGACGCGGCTTGCGAAGCGATCTTGGCGGACGCTGTGCAAGCGGGCGACATCTTGGTCATCACCTATGAAGGTCCGAAAGGTGGACCCGGGATGCAGGAGATGCTGTACCCAACGTCTTTCCTCAAAGGCAAGGGCCTCGGCAAGGCCTGTGCCCTGGTCACTGATGGGCGTTTCAGCGGGGGCACCAGTGGTCTGAGTATCGGCCATGCCTCCCCCGAGGCGGCTGAGGGCGGCACGATTGGCCTGGTGGAGGACGGTGACCGCATCCTCATCGACATCCCGAATCGGCAAATCAACCTTCAGTTGGACGATGCAACGCTCAACGCTCGGCGGCAAGCGATGCTGGCCAAAGGCGCGAATGCTTGGAAACCCAACCGAGTCCGCGTGGTTTCCCAAGCACTGCAGGCGTACGGGTTGATGACCACGAGCGCGTCTCGCGGCGCGGTGCGAGATGTGAGTCAACTGCGCCGCTAAGGTTCGCCGTCGAACGTCGGGGCTCAGATATGCCTTCGTTTGCCCAGGCTGGTCGAGTCGCGCTAGGATGGGCGAATGACATTACCTCGCTACGCCTGGGTCACTTTCGGCATCGTCTTCGCGCTCGGGTGCAGCGACGACCACGATGAGCACGGAACCGAAGCCGATCACCAGCTGGTAGGCGCCGAGTGCAGTACGGAAAAAGACTGCGAGCTCCCGGACGACGGGGTCACCAAAGAGTGCTTAGTCGAGTTCAAGGGCGGCTACTGCGGCGTCAGCGCCTGTGAGCGCAACGAGGAGTGTCCCGCGGGCTCGGCCTGCGTGACCTACGAGCGCAAGACGTATTGTTTCCGGACCTGCGAGACCAAAGACGAGTGTAACGTGCACCGGGGGAAGGACACCGAGGCGAACTGCTCCTCAAGCATCGAGTTCACGTCGGGGAACAAAGAGGGCAAAGTGTGCTTGCCCCCTTCGGGTAGTTGACGCGAAGCCCCGCGAGAACAGGCCAGAAAAGACGCGCAAGGGGAAGGGTTTCCCGTCCCAACGCCCAATCGAGAGGCGCAGTGCTTGCGCCTTGAGCTGGACCTGCCGCATGTTCGGATTAGTATCCGTTGATGCACAAAATCGCTTCGTGCCTCCTCCTGCTAGGATTCACCTTCAGCGCCGCCTGTGGCGAAACTACGCCAGAGCCTCCGCGGACTGATCTCGGCTCCGCGGGCGGCGATGCGAACTCGGGCGGGGGAGGCGCGGGTCAGTCCCCTGCGCCAGGCGGCGCGGGCCAAACGCAACTACCCTCGGTGGGCGGCGGCGGCGCGGCGGTCGGTGGAGCCAACAACGGAGGCGCCAGTGGCGGCACTCAGAGCACGGGCGGCAGCACTCAAGAGATGGGCGGCAGCGGCGGCATGCAGAGCCTGGGAGGCAATGGCGGGACCCCGCCCAAGCCGGACACCGAAATCAGCTTGCAGGTGGCTTGTGATCCTCAAGCCGAAGCGATGCCTGACCTGAACGAGATACTCGCGCTCAAAGCTGATCCGAATCGGGGTAGTGCAGCCTATCTGAACGCCTGTTCTTTCTGCCACACGTCCGGTGGCGACGGGAAGACCCTAGAAACCGGCGTCAAAGTTCCCCCACTGAAGGGCATTCCCTGGACTTGCAAGCAAGTGCTGACCTTGCGGGACGGCGTGCCCAAGACCCCGATGGTCAGCTTCGCCGCCACGCATGATGCTCAGTGGATCGCCGACATGATTGCTCACATACAAACGAACTTCTGAGCCCGACCTAAAGCGCCGCCTGCAGGCTACGCCGGGCCTACCGGACAGGTCACGCCGGTACCACCCAAACCGCAGTACCCGCGGGGGTTCTTGTGCAAGTACTGCTGGTGATAGGTCTCGGCGAAATAGAACGGCCTTGAGTCAGAGATCTCAGTCGTGATGTCGTTTCTTCCGTGTCGCAGCAGCGCTTCCTGAAAGCGCTGCGCCGACGCTTGGGCTCGCGCGAGCTGGTCCGCTGTGCTGCAATAAATTGCCGAACGGTACTGAGTCCCGCGATCAGCCCCTTGCCGCATGCCTTGAGTGGGGTCATGACTTTCCCAGAACACACCGAGCAGTGCCTCGAAAGATACACCGCGCAGCGCTTCAAACGACGCGCGCGCAGGCGCGAAGACCACCTGCACGACCTCGGTATGCGCGGTCTGGCCTGAGCAGACCTCTTCATAGGTCGGGTTCGGCGTGTGACCTCCCGCGTACCCGACCGCAGTGGAGTGCACGCCCGGAATGTTCCAGAATTTCCGCTCAGCCCCCCAAAAACAGCCCATTCCGAACAACACCACCTCGTGGTCGGCCGGGACAGTGGACATATCAGTGCCGAGCAGCGCGTGCCGCTTCTCGACCGAAAGCGGCGCTTCCCTACCGGGGAGCGCTTGCGCCTTGGAAGGAGGCGCGCCGCTCATGCTGTTTGCGCCCGGTGAATCACGTACTCAATGGCGTCAACGAGCGCCTGCCAGCTGGCTTCAATGATATTCTCGCTAACTCCCAATGTTGAAAACGTTTCGTGCTGATACCGATTCGCGATCAGCACTCGAACCTTTGCGGCGGTGCCGTCGGTCGAATTCACGACTCGAACTTTGTAGTCGACCAGAGCCAGCTTTTCCAAGATGGGATACGCCGGAACGAGAGCGGCCATCAACGCGTGACTCAGCGCGTCGACCGGACCATTTCCCTCCGCTGCGCACAGGCACAGCTTGCCGCCAACCTCGAGCTTAACCGTCGCCTCGACGTGACTTGAGCCGTGCTGTTTTGCACCAAGCCCGTGGATCCGGTAGTAATCAAGCGTGAAGACGGGCGCCCAGCCCCCCAGATGCCTGCGCACGAGCAGGTCGAAACTTCCGTCGGCTGCTTCGTAGGAATAACCTTGGTTCTCGCGCTCCTGAAGCTCCGCTAGGATAGCCGACGCCGCTGCCGAGTCTTTCAGCTGAGGGTAGCGGCTGCTGAGCTTGCCCACGAGACTGCTGCGGCCGCTCATTTCGCTGATCAAGATGTGGCGCACATTGCCTACGCGCTCAGGGGGAACGTGTTCGTAAGTCAACAAGTTGCGCTGCATCGCGCTCACATGAACTCCGCCCTTGTGAGCAAACGCCGATGCCCCCACGAAGGGTTGGTTGAGCGGGCCCTGGAGATTAAGCTGCTCCCAGACCGAACGACTGATTTCAGTCAATCGGGCTACGTGATCAGGCGGGAGACACTCGCAGCCCATCTTCAGCTCCAAGTTCGCGATCACGCTCGTGAGGTCCACATTGCCGCAGCGCTCACCGATACCGTTGATCGTCCCTTGGACTTGGATGCACCCGGCGTCCACCGCAGCCAGCGTATTGGCGACCGCCAGACCGCCGTCATTGTGCACGTGAATACCGAGCAGCGCGTCAGGCAATTCCTCCTGGACGGCGCGCGTCGCCGCGGTAATGCCCGCCGGCAAGGACCCGCCGTTGGTGTCACAGAGGATAATCCGATCAGCACCGGCTTCGTAGGCCGCGCGAACCGACGCGAGCGCGTATTGACTGTTAGCTAGGTACCCGTCGAAGAAATGCTCCGCGTCGAAGAAGACCGGGCGCCGGGTCACCTCCTTCAGGTAGGCGATCGAGGTCCGGATCATTTCCAGGTTGGAGTCGAGCTCGATCCTGAGGGCGTCGTGGACGTGGAGGTCCCAGGCCTTCCCGAAAATGCAGCAAACGTCGGCTTCGCTCAGGACGAGCTCACGAAGGTTCGGATCCTCCGAAGCTGCATGCTTGTTGTGTCGCGTAGAGCCGAAGGCCGCGATCTTCGCGTGCTCGAGCTTGAGGTTTCGCACTTCGCGAAAGTAAGCTGCGTCCTTCGGGTTCGACCCGGGCCAGCCTCCCTCGATGTAGGCGACCCCCAACCAATCCAGCTGCTGCGTTAGGGTGAGCTTATCAGACAGGCTCAGATTCACACCGAGTGCCTGTCCACCATCTCGCAAAGTGGTATCGTAGACTTCGATCTTTCGGGACATCAGTTCAGTCGGCTCCACGCCGCGAAATCGCAGCGCTGCGCTCATACCATAGGGCCTGAGTGCCCGCACCCCTCCGGCGCTGAAACCGGAGGGCTGGCTCACCCGAAGCGCGGGGGAAAGACCCCCCTACAAGGCGTCGCCTGCGGAGGCTGCTTCCGCGGAAGCAGCTTGGAACGCTAAGTACTGCCCCTCCGCACGAATACGCTCGATCGCCTGCTCAGCGAGCTTCCGGTGCTGAAGATCGGCCGAGTTCAGCGCCGCGCTCAGCCGCTGCGCCACTCGACGCCGAGTGGACTCAAACCCGGTGCGCAGAAAGGTCGTCGCGAGCTTGGGGTAGTTCACTGTTTCAGCTGAGCCGAACTCCTGATCGGACTCCGGCGATCTCCTGGAGACTGGGCCCAGATCCTCGCCTTCGTCGACCAGCATGTCCGCAGACATCTCAACCAGATCGTCACCCGCTTCATCCCCAAAGTCTGTTGAACCAGTAGTCAGGGTGTCTGCCGGGTCACTCGACGAAGTCGTCAGCGGGGGCGGGGGCGACGAGTACGCCCCTGGCCGCGCCGGGACGGCGTGGGGTGGGACAGAGAGGCGACGCACGCTGGCCGGCGCTGGCGTCGCGTTGACGGATGTTAGCTGTGAGGCCGCTGGGTCAGGCTCCGCGTCTGCGCTCGAGCTCGTGCTCGTGCTCTTCGGCGAAGCCGCGTCTCGGGCGCGAGCGGCGGGGGCTCGACTGCCTCGCGAAACCACCTCAGGCAGGGCGAGATCGTCGGCAAGCGACGGGCGCCGCTTGGCGTGGCCGTGTTGATTCGACCGCACGCTGGTCTTGAACAAATCAAAGTCTTCGATTTCTCCCAGGTCGAGCGCCGACATCGACCGCTGCAACTTGTCACGTAACATGCCCCCTTCGCGACGAGCATCGTTGACCATTGCCTGCACTCCGTCTGGCAGGCTGTGGGTCGAAGCAAACATGCGGAGGAGCGCGACTCCGCCGTTCACCGGCTTCTGCGTCCGGTACATGCCCATATAGATCGCGCCTCCACCGGTCTCATCTTTCAGCTGTTCACTCACCTGCTCAAAGAATGTGAACGGTGTCCCCGCCAATGTCTCCTCCGGAGCCTCTAGGACCACACCCATATAGGCGACATCCTCAAGAGCGAAGCCCCCAGGCATCATCGTACTGTTCTGCAGATTCTCCCGGACCCGCGCGGCGACACCCTCCACCGTCAGCTCGCTGAGCGTCGACTGGGCATAGTTGATCGTGCCGGTAGACAGCAGCAGCGCTCGGAAGTCTTCGCCGTCAAGCGCCCTAATAGGGTGTACGTCCGAACGGTCATTCAAGCGATTGAACGCATCTAGCGGCTCCACGATGACCGAGTTGATTTTCTCAAAGTACTTGTCGAGCGAGACCCCGCCATGCGAGCGGCTCAGTCGTGAGTTGTCGGCGAAAATCCAACCGATATCCGTCTGCTTTACGAGGTCGCTCACCGCGCGAACCGCATTCACCTTGGCTATACCGCTTTCGTACTCGCTGGGCAGCGTGGTCAAGACGATCAACGGCAGGCCCAGATCTTTCAGGACACGAACGAGCTCACTGACTGATGAACCGGTGCCCCCCCCCAGGCCAGCTGCGAGCAGCACGACATCGGCGCCGTCAGCGTGCCCAGCCACGACGTCCTTGATGCGCTCCGCGTTCGCCTGGACACATTCACGTCCGTAGTTGAGGTCGGCGCCAGCGCCGTCATACCCGTCGATCCCGATGTAGAGGCGCTGCTCGGATGGCAGTGAGTGCGTTCGCTGGCCGGGCGCCAGTGACGACAAGTCCGTGTGCGCCGTGTTGAGGGCGAGGGCTCGGTAACCGAGTCGAGCAAACTCAGTAGCCAGGTTGCCACCGGCTTGACCCAGGCCAACCACAACAATTTCAAGCGCACGATCTGAAGGCTTCATTCTCTTTTTGTCTCCACCGAGTAGCCTCGGAATCAGATTAGGGCTGCGGTTATAGTGTGATCCCCGCGCGGATCTATAGGTCCGTGACTTGCGCGTCCGCTTTACGCGAAATGCATCCAACCGGCCTGTTGACAACTCTTCGCCCATCCGGATTGGGACGCCGCCGCGTCCCACCCTTTCAGTGAGCCTGTTGGGTTGCACTCGGGGTGCGCCCGGCGCGTCGACGAACAGCGCGCTCCCTAGGCATAGCGCTCCCCCGCGCGAGACGGTCCATGCTCGAAGGAAGTCCGCGTCGCACGCCACCCCTCACACCGGCTTTTCACGATGGCGGCGAGAATTCCCAGAGATCGGCCCTAGCCGCGCGGAAAAAGGCGGCCGCGGCCGAGTGTTTTGCTAGCTTGTGCGAGCTTTTGCCTGTCCTCGCACCCCTCGCATGAAAAACGATCTCATCGGACACCAGGTCCTCCGTAGATACCGCATTCTGCAGGCGCTGGGGCAAGGCGGCATGGGCGTCGTTTATCTGGGTCGGACCGAAGGCGCCGCCGGGTTCTCAAGGCCAGTGGTGGTCAAGGCGATCCTCCCGACCCTTCTCGAGCGGCCGGACATGGCCGACATGTTCATTCGGGAAGCACGAATCCTCGCGAACCTGAATCATCCGGGCATCGTGCGCGTTCTCGACTTCGGGCGCGAAGGTGGCCGATACTTGATGGTCCTCGAGTACGTCGCAGGCTACGACCTCGCTCGCTGGAGGCGTTACCTGGTCAAGACGCAGCGCCAAGCGCCCACAGAATTAGCCGTGTACATCGTCTGCCAGGTGCTGGACGCGTTGAACTACGTTCATGAGCTGAAGCGAGACGACGGAACCCCACTGAATACCGTTCACCGTGACGTCTCACCGAACAATATTCTGCTGAGCGACGAAGGGCAGGTCCGCCTGCTGGACTTCGGCATCGCGAGCATCATTTCCGATCAAGACGACTTGTCCCGCGGCGGGGGCTTCAAGGGAAAGCTGCTCTACGCCGCTCCAGAGTTGTTGGGCAGCGGCACCGCGTCCGCCCAGAGCGACATTTACTCAACTGCCGTCGTCCTCTATCACCTACTCGCCGGAAAGAACCCCTTCGGTGCACCCTCGGACGCAGAGATCATCGACCGTATCCGAGACCTGACTCCCCCTCCGCTCGGTCAGCAAAGGGCGGACGTGTCCCCTGCCCTCGATGCGATCCTTGAGAGAGCGCTTCAGAAGAACCCCGCAGATCGCTATGCCTCAGCCGGACAGTTCGCTGAGGCCCTGCGATACACGCAGTCCCGATCGGACGAATCCTTACGGCAACAGCTGGCGGAATGCCTGCGCGCTGACTTCTACGGCACGCTACCGGAGGTCATGAACACCGAGCGCTTAGAACAGCGCGACCACGCGTGGCGGTCAGCGGAGGTAGAGCCAGGGGCTCTGAGCCACCCCCCACAGAGCGAGGGTACACTCAGCGGTGCGACCGTCCGGCACAAGCCCCCGCCCAGCCGACTCGAGCTGCCAGTCCTGACCGGACCTCAGCGACGTCAGCAACTCGAAAAGGGGGCTATCGGCAAGCGACTCTTGCCCTCGGTCCTAGTTGGGACGCTCCTCGGATGGTTTTTCTGGCCTTCGCCTCAGGAAAACTCCAGCCCGATACGTGAACCTGAAGCGGCCATCCCCGAGGTCTCACACGCCGTCGACGCTCCACCCGCTAGCCAGCCCAGTGAAGGCGCGACAGCCGCGCCTAGCGCCAATGCTGAAGTCACTGACGCAGTAGAGACCGACGTCCTCAAACCCACTCAGGCCACCCAGCTCACTCAAACGGTGGGCGAACACTCCGAGTTGATCGCCCGCTGTTTCGACGAGCACCCAGTCAAGTCAAGGCCCAAGGAAGTTCGGCTCGGATTCCGGCTGCGCCCAGACGGCCGGGTTCGAACAGTGACTCTCGCGCCAAAAGAGGCGGTCACGACCGAGTTCGGCAAGTGCATTGCCCGGGGCTACCAAGCGATAGGTTTCCCACCCCAAGGACAAGCGTTGAGGTTTCGTATCCCGATCGCCATTGACGACGTCCTCAGGGCCCACGGACGCATTCCGTAGCGGAAAGCCCGTGGGGTCGCACCAAAGTCGCTTCAAAGCAACTCGGCGATCGCCAGCGCCGTCGCCGTCTTCTTCTTCTTGAAGGCGTGCGGCGCCCCCTCCGCGACCACACGCCCGCCGCCCTGGCCCCCTTCCGGACCCAGCTCCACCAGGTAGTCCGCTCCCGCGATTACGAATGGATGGTGTTCAATCACCACCAATGTGTCACCGCGTTCCACTAGGCGACCGAGCACAGAGACCAGCTTGCCGACGTCCGCTTGGTGCAAACCCGTGGTGGGCTCATCAAGCACGTACAGGGTCGGCTCATGACGCGCCGTGGCTGTGAGTTCAGCTGCGAGCTTCAGACGCTGCGCTTCACCGCCGCTCAGCGTGTGCGACCCCTGCCCCAGCTGGATATAGCCCGCGCCGAGCTGCACCAAAGTCTCCAAGGGGCGCGTGAGCTTGGGGTGATTTCTGAACGCCTCGACGGCCTCCTCAGCGCTCATTCGCAGAACTTCACCAATACTCGCCCCTGCGTATCGGATCCTCAGCGTCTCGGGCTCGAAGCGCAAGCCTAGGCACGCCGGACACTGCTGCACGGTGTCAGGCAAGAAGCTCATTTCGTGTGTCAGTACGCCCTGCCCGTCGCAGGTCGTGCAGCGCCCGCCAGCAGGCGTATTGAAGGAGAATCGTGAAGGGCCGTAGCCTGCGACCATGGCATCTGTCGATGAGGCGAACAGCTTGCGCAGATCATCCCAGATCCCAAGGAACGTCGCGGGAACCGATCTGGGAGTCCGCCCAATAGGAGACTGGTCTACGCTGATCGCTCGCTTCAGGGGTCCGAGCGACGACAAACTCTCAAAGCTCCCCGGGTCAGCGGTAGCCAGCCCTAGCTGGCGGCGCACGGCCGGCAACAACACGCTGCGAATGAGGGTGCTCTTGCCGGAACCGCTCACCCCAGCGACCACATTGAACGCCCCGAGCGGCAACTCAAGGTTGACCCGCTGCAGGTTGTGCTGGGTCACACCATAGACGCCCAAGATTTCTCCCTTCGGCAATCGCGCAGGGAGCTTCCGCGCCACCCGAATCGGGGGTGGGCTCCTGAAAGTCAACGCCGTAGGCGAGTCCGACGCGAGGACGCTCTTGGGTTCACCCGCGGCGATCACACACCCTCCGAGGGCTCCTCCTTGGGGTCCCATGTCCACCAAATAGTCCGCCGCGCGGATCGTGTCGGCGTCGTGTTCAACGACGATTAGCGTCGAGCCCAGCGCAACCAACTTCTTCATGTTTTGGATGAGCCGCGCAGTATCGCGCGGATGTAGACCGATCGTCGGTTCATCCAACACATAGAGAGCGCCCGTTAACCCGGCGCCCAGCTGCGCCGCCAGCCGGAGCCGCTGCATTTCTCCGCCAGACAAGCTGCGGGCCATGCGATCCAGCGAGAGGTACACGAGCCCGACCTCCTCAAGAAATTCTACCCGCCGCCGCAGCTCAACCAAAATCGGCTCCGACAAGAGAGCCTCACGCCCCTGGAACGAGAGCGAGCGAATCCACTCTGAAAACCCCGCAACGGAACGCGCGGTGATCGCGTGATAGTGCACACCTGCAACTCGCACCGCGCGAGGAATGGGCGCCAGGCGAGCGCCATCGCAACTGGGACACGCTATCGCCACCGCGGGCTCTGCTGCTTCCTTCGCCGCCTTGGTTTCGCTCGCTTTCGCTTTTGCAACGCGACGTCGCTTCTTCCGGGGCGCAGCTTGCATCACCATAGTGCCACTTCCCTCGCAGGTCGCACACCTTCCCTGTTCAGTGTTGAACGAGAACCAGCGCGGATCGAGCTCAGGCACCGAAAACCCGCAAACGGGGCACGCACTACGCGTGGAGTAGCGCTCAGCGCTCAGATAGTGCTCGGGATCGAGTGCGGCCTCTGCACGCTTGAAGCGACAGAGCTTGACGCTCCCGTTGCCCCACGTCAGGGCGCGCTCCAGCTCACTCAGTGTCAGTTGGTCTAGCGATCCTGCGCCCCGCACTACCAGGTCGATGGTGTGTTCTTTGCTGCGAACCAATTTAGGTGGACTGCGCGTGTCTACCTGCTGCCCATCAGCGATCGCTTCGGTGATCCCATCTCGGTCGGCAGCGTTGAAGACGTCCAGGTAGGTGCCCTTGCGAGCTTCTACGACGGGAGCCAGCAGCGCCCATAAACCCGTCCTCTCCTGAAGGCGCTGAAGCAGCTCATTCGGGTGGCTAGTCCCAATCGGCTCGTCGTGGAGCGGACAATGAGGCGTCCCGAGCTTGGCGAACAGCAGGCGCAAGTAGTGAGCGACCTCAGTCACTGTCGCAACCGTTGAGTTGGTTCCGGCTCGTGAAGTGCGCTGCTCAAGGGCAATCGATGGGGGCACCCCTGACACAGAGTCAACGTCGGGTTTCGGCAGGGTCGGCAAGAATCGCCGGGCGTACGGGGTTAACGTCTCAAGAAACCGGCGCTGGCCTTCGGCAAAGATGACGTCGAAGACGAGCGAGCTCTTGCCCGAACCACTGGGCCCGGTGACGACGGTCAAGGCTCCGTGCGGGATTTGCGTCGAGACGTCCTTGAGGTTGTGTTCACGCGCATTCACCACCGCGAGCACGGGAACCTTCGAGCCCGTCCGCTGCGGCCGCTGAGCGACTTTTTGTTTTTTGGTCGGTGCGGATTTTCCCAGTCCTGCGAGCGCAATTCCCGTGCGGGTTTGGGCCAACCTGAGCGCGTTCGGCGGCCCCTCAAACACGACTCGTCCCCCGTGTTTTCCGGCGCCCGGACCCATATCAATGACCCAGTCAGCACGCGACACAACCGCGAGGTCATGCTCCACACAGACCACGCTTCCCCCCGCGTCGACGATCTGGTCAAAACACTCGAGCACGCGGTTAACCTCGTCTCGATGAAGGCCAGCGCTAGGCTCGTCGACGATAAATAGGGTCCCGCGCAGGCGCTCGCTCAGGGCGCGGGCCAACTTCAAGCGCTGTGCTTCACCCCCGCTCAAGGTCGATAGGGGTTGCCCAAGCGCCATGTACCCGAGACCCAGCCGACGCACGGGACCCAGCGCGCGCTGCACCTGCGGCACATCGGGGAACAGCTCAAGCACCTGGTCAACCGTGCTGCTCAGCATCCGATCAACAGACACGCCGCGTAGATTCACCGCCAGAACTTCCTCCCGAAAGCGGCGCCCCTTGCACACGGGGCACACCAAGCTCACGTCGGCGAGGAACTGCATCTCCACGGTTTCATAACCTTCACCTTTGCACGTGCTACAGCGGCCACCATCCACATTGAATGAAAAGTGTGACGGCCCAAATTTGAGACGCTTAGCCGCAGGCTGTTCGCTGAATAGCTTGCGAATGTGATCCCAAGCCTTTGTGTAGGTCGCCGTGTTCCCCCGCGACGTTCTTCCAAGCGGGGACTGGTCCACAAGCACGACGTCACTGAGCGTCTCAGTGCCGCTCAGCTCGACGTCTCCCGCTGGGCGCTCGACATCGTAATTCCCAAGGCGGCGCGCGAGCGCTCGGTAGAGCACGCTCTCAACCAGGCTGCTCTTCCCCGAACCACTCGGACCGCTCACGACCGTCAGGACCCCGAGCGGCACGTCTAGGTCCAGGTGCTCAATATTGTGTGCTTGAACCCCGTGCAGGCGTAAGAATTGGCTCGGGACTCGTACCGCCTCGGGTCCGGGCGGCGGGTCTTCTGCCAGAGCGCGGGCTGTCGCGCAGTCGGACTTCATCGCGGCCTGTGGCGTGCCGTCGAACACCACGTGTCCTCCATGGGCGCCCGCGGCCGGACCGAGCTCGACCACGCGGTCCGCTGCCCAAATCAAGAGCGGGTCGTGCTCAACGATCAGGACAATGTTGTTTCGCGACGCCAGCTCTCTCGCTGCGTCAATCAGCGGCGGAATATCACTCGGATGCAGCCCGACGCTCGGTTCATCCAAAACAAACAGCGCATTACACAGCGAGGTCCCGAGCGCTGCCGTTAAGGTGACCCTCTGCGACTCACCGCCACTCAGTGTCCTGGCCTGGCGGTCTAGACTCAAGTAGCCAAGGCCGACACGCGCCAGGTAGCCCACACGGCTCCGTAGCTGGTCGCGGATGAGCGCCCCCTGTGCCGTCTGGGTCTCAAGACCGAGCAGCACGTCCGAAAGCTCCGCCACCTCCATTCGATGCCAAGCCCCGATATCCGTCCCGGCAACGTGGTAGGAGAGCGCCGCCTCTCCGAAGCGGCTCCCGCGACACTTCGGGCACGGGTCATAAGCGCGATATCGAGCTAACAATACGCGTACGTGCATTTTGTAGGTGCGCGTCTCCATCCACTGGAACCAACCGAGCACGCCTGGAAACCCGGTCTTCCAATCCCCATCACCCTGAAGCACCAGCGCACGTTGAGCCTCGGTCAGCTCAATCCATGGGACGTCCATCGGGATCCCGTGGCGGGCGCACAGCTGTTTCAGTTGCCCCCGCTCCCAGGTGGTGCTCTTACCGTTCCAGGGACGGATCGCCCGCTTGGCCAACGATTTGTAGGGGTCCGGGACGACTTTATCCAGGTCGATACCAATGACTCGCCCGAAGCCCCGGCACTGGCTGCAAGCGCCCAGCGGGGAGTCGTAGGAAAACAGCCCCTGACTCGGCCGCTCTAGGCGCCTGGCGCAGGTCGGACAAGCGAGCCCTTGGTTCAAGCGAGTGGATTCGGCAGCCGCCTCTGGAAGATGCACCTGGGCTTGCCCGTCACCGCGCGCCCAAGCGAGCTCAAACGCGGCACTCAGCCGAGCAGACGACTCTGGCTCAATCCGCACGCGATCGACCACGACGTCCACGTGCGCGCCGATCTCCGATGGCTTTACCCCGTCGATTTCCCGCGCACCTTGTTCCAGCCACAGGCGCCTAAACCCATCGACAGTCAGCTGGTCTCGGACGGTCAAGTAGTGTTCGGGGCCATGCACCGGTACGCGATAGCTCACTAGCGCGCGCTCGCCCCGGTGCGCGTCCAGTAGCCGCTGGGTCGCACTGCTAGTGTCGTGGGAGACCGCGGGCTGCCCGTGCTCCGGGCAGACGGGCCACGACTCACGAACAAATAGCGCGGCCATTAGCGGCTCAATGTCCGCCATCGTCGCGACCGTCGAACGTGAGCTCTTCACAGGAGCCGCTCGGTCGATCGCGACGCCCGCTGGAACTGGCTCCAGCCGGTCCATCGGTGGCCGCTCGAGCCGCTCCAAGAACTGCCGCGCATACGGACTGAAGCTCTCGACGAACCGTCGTTGTCCCTCCGCGTACAAGGTGTCGAGCGCGAGGCTGCTCTTTCCGGCGCCGGACACGCCCGTGATGCAGCACAGCTCTCCGGGCTGAAACGTGAGCGTGACCCCCTTTAGGTTGTGGGTCCGTGCGCCTTCGAGCTTCATCGGTAACATGCGCCGCGGATACTGCCCGATTTTCTACGGCAGGTTCTAACAGTTCGACCGTCGAGGTGGATTTGTGCGTGAGCAAGGCAGGCGGCGCGTCCATGGCGGACGCCACGCTCTAGGCCGCCGAGGGCAATCACTGCGTCAACCAGGGCGGGCACCTGGCACCCATACGCAGCCAAGCTGCGTTCGACGAAATCCGGGACGGCGCGTTCGCTGTCTTGATGGCTGGTTTTCGGATAGGGTTGAACGATCAGGCTCAGAAAGGTAGCCGCCTGGGCTGGCGGACGCTGGAACGACATGGCTTGTTTTCTCCCCAGCACTTGACCGCGCCGTCCATGCGCCGGCGCAAGTGTGGTCGCCTCCAGCAGCGATCTGTGGCGTCTGTCCCGTCTCTGACGCCTTCGTCGTCCGGCGCCGAAGCATCGTCACATCCCACTCGTGGGTAAACCTGGTGTCCGTCACGCCCTGAGGCGTGGGGTATCTGGTGAAGACTTGCTCCAGCTACCCCACCCAATCAACTACCTGTGTTGCCTGCACCGCCGCCCAGGACTTCCCCCGCATAGACAGTTCCAATTTCCGAGAACTCTGTCACAGTCGACTCCCTACAAGTTTGGGGGCGGCTTTGGGTTGATGCGCCGCGCCTGGGGCACGTTTGGGGAGTCGGCATGAGAAACGCGGTTAATGGTCTCAAGGGTCTTGCAGCACTTGTTTGTTCGGTTGGGTTCGCGCCAGGCGTAAGCTGGGCTCAAGACGCGCCGGCAGAACGCCCCGCCGCGCCACAGACTGCGCCGACCAGCGCTGCGCCGCTCGTGCCGGCACCGCTGGAACCACAGCCGCTCTCGCCGTCGCCGCCTTCGAGCACAGCGGCGTCCCCTGTGACTCCGACTCCAGAGAGCGCGGTGACCACCTCTGAAAAACGGGCGGTGCGCGCGACCGATTCGCCCGAAGGGGCGGTGCGCTCGAATAGTTTGGTGCTTCCGGCGCGCGAAGCGCCTGAGCACCTTGATACGACGCCGCGGATTTCAGGTTATATCCAGGTCTACTTTAAGCAGCGCTTCGAGCAGGACGGTGATGGCACTACCGAACCGAACCTCTTTCGCTTCGGGCGGGTCAAGGTGCAGCTTGACGGTAAGGTGCTGCCAATGCTCAAGTACGTGATCGAGATCGATCCACGGTCACCTCAGCTGGCGGGCGTCATCCGCGACGCCTACATCCAGTGGCAATTTTTTCCGGGCCAGAAGCTGCGGGTCGGCCAGATGAAGACGCCCTTCGGTTGGGAGAATCGCACCTCCAGCGCGGAGTTGTATACGGTCAATCGAACCGAAGTCGGTGAAATGTTCGGTCGGGGGCTCACCTTACGCGACCTCGGC
>JBDKJZ010000012.1:0-26502 GCA_039796375.1 Pseudomonadota bacterium | reverse complement strand
CTCGCCGGGGACTCCCTCCGAGCGACCCGAATGACGCCAGTACATGTCAAATAAAGACCCACAGCCGACGCCACGGAGCGATGCTTTGACTGCATCAGTTCGTGAGCGCGCCGAGACCATCGGCCGTGACTGGGCGATTGAGCTCAAGGCCTCGATCCTCTTAGAGCAGCGCCGCGCGTGCGGCGGCTGGCCGGGAACCCTCAGTGAAGCGAGGGCCCGCGTGCTCATCTCCCTCCTGCCTTGGTTACGTCTCAACGGGCAACCCGTCGTGACGACTGCGCAGCGCGAAGACGCTGCGCGACATTTGTACGCCAGTGCCCGCTCGGCCTGGATGGAAACGCGCGATCCGGACGAAGATCCGTAGCAGCGCGCTCTAGAGCGGGTCACTTTTCACGAACGAGTAGCGTGTCGCGCCAGGCGACACTTGGATCTACTCCGGAAAGAACTATGCAATTTAAAGATTTAGGGCTCGTTCCCGAACTCCTACGTGCCGTCGAAGAGGCTGGCTACGTGACACCGACTCCTATTCAGGCGGCAGCGATACCTGACGCCATTGAAGGACGAGACATCCTCGGCTGCGCACAGACCGGGACCGGCAAGACCGCAGCGTTTTGTTTGCCCGCGCTGCATCAGGCTGAACTACGCGCTGGCGACGAGCCAGTCCTGCGCACGCTCATTCTAACCCCCACGCGTGAGCTCGCTGCGCAGATCAACGACAGCCTGAAGACTTATGGCAAGCACCTTGAGCTTTGGCACACTGTCATCTTCGGAGGGGTCAATGAAAAGCCCCAAATCGCAGAGCTGAAGCGAGGGGTCGACATCCTCGTGGCCACCCCTGGACGCCTCTTGGACCTCATGAACCGCGGGTTCGTCAAGCTCGACAAGATCGAGATATTTGTTCTCGATGAGGCGGACCGCATGCTCGACATGGGGTTCATTCACGATGTGCGCAAGGTCACCAAGGCGCTCCCGAAGAAGCGACAGACCCTGTTCTTCTCAGCGACGATGCCGCCGGCGATCCGCGAGTTGGCCAATGGCTTGCTTGTAAACCCCAAGGTCGCAGCTGTAGACCCTGTTTCGTCAACGGTAGACGCAATTAAGCAGTTCGTCTACTACACCGACAAGGGGATCAAGCGGGATCTGTTGGTGCATATCCTGAAGAACAGTGGATGTGAGAGGACGATCGTGTTCACGCGGACGAAGCACGGCTCGGATCGAGTAGTACGTCACCTCGAAAAGTGCGGGATGTCTGCTGCCGCGATCCACGGGAACAAGGCGCAGAACGCCCGGACGCGCGCACTTGAGGGCTTCCGGAGCGGAAAGATCGCGGTGCTCGTCGCGACAGATATCGCAGCCCGCGGTATCGACGTGGACGGCATCTCGCACGTCATCAACTTCGACATTCCCAACGTCCCTGAGACCTATGTGCACCGCATCGGTCGAACGGCGCGAGCGGGAGCGACGGGGACCGCAATATCGCTCTGCGAATACGATGAACGCACCTACCTACACGGCATCGAACGCCTGACTGGCATCACGTTGGAGAAGGTGGACGACCACCCCTTCCCGGCGGGCTCAGCCCCTCCGCCCGTGGCTGAACCTGCCAACGGCGGCGCAGGCGGGCGTGGACACGCTCCGCGTGGTGGCGGCGGCGGTGGCGGGCGAGGGCACTCCTCTCGTGGCGGCAGCGGCGGCGGTGGTGGTCGCGGGCAGGCTAACCCCGGCGGTGGCCGCAGCGCTCAGCCCTCTGCGGGGCGACGCGGCATGAGCGCCGTCGCCAGCGGTTCCTAGCTCAGTCCCTGGAGGACCTTGGCCAGCTGCTGCGCCTTGATGGGCTTGGGGAGGACGTCGTCCATTCCGGCTTCTCGGCACAGCTCCTGGTCTCTCCGGAGCACGTTAGCGGTCAGCGCCACGATAGGCACGGCCGCTTGCTTGTTGCGGCGCTCATGTTCGCGAATAGCTCGCGCGGCTTCGAAGCCGTCCATCTCCGGCATCTGGCAGTCCATGAACACGACGCTGTACTTGAAGCGAGCGTGCAGCTCGACGGCTTCTACGCCGTTGCCGGCGACGTCGACAACGCAGCCCAGAAGCTCGAGCATGCGTACCGCGACTTTCTGGTTGACCACGTTGTCTTCAGCCAAGAGCACCCTTCGAAGGGTGCCGCTCGCGCGCATCGCCTGAATACTGCCGGGAGGCGCCGAGGTGCTGGACGGGAACTCATCCGCAGGTGCAGACGTTAGTGAGAGCTCTTCGTTCACGGGCCGCATCAACACGCGGCAGACTCGCCTTAGAGACGAAGGCCGCACGGGCAAGGTCAGCGAACGCGTCATTCCTCCGGAGCGCGCGTCTTCGCCGTCGGCTCTGCCGTAGTAGTGTCGCAGGGTGAGAACAGGCACGCGCTGTTGCTGCGCCTCATCGAGCAGCGCGGCGTACGCGCGGCCGAGGTCACCGCCATCCGCGGCGGCCCGAATCGCGAGGACGATCAGGCGCAGGCTGCCCCCTTGAAGCAGGCTTCGGGCTTCGGGACACGGACCCGGCAACGCATGGACCTGTAGCCCAATCGCCCCGAGTTGCCGAGTTAGGGCCCGGCGACTCGGCGCGAGGCTGTCTACGACTAAGGCGCTCATCGTCGGGGCCCGGCTGCTCCTCCCCTCCGACCACTGTGCGGGTAGACAAACCTTGAGCCAGAAAGTCGATCCTAGGCCGGGCTCACTGGAAACGCCGACGCTGCCGCCCATGAGCGACGCGAGCTGTCGGCTAATGGCCAGGCCAAGCCCGGTGCCCCCGAAGCGCCGAGTGGAGCCCTCATCCACCTGTTCGAACGCTCGAAACAGCGTCTGAATGCTTTCAGGCGCAATGCCTGAGCCGGTGTCGGACACCAGGATGCACAGGTCCGCGTGGGTGTCCCCCGATCGTGCCGCGTCGACCTCCACGAGTACATGTCCGTGTTCTGTGAACTTGATCGCGTTGCTGACGAAATTGAGGACAATCTGACGAATGCGACCTGAGTCTCCGGTGACGTTTCTGGGCAGCTTCGGATTGCAGTCCACGACCAGGTCGAGCCCCTTCGGGGCGGCCTTCGACGCAAAGAGCTCGATGACCTCAGACACGGTTTGCTCCAGATCGAACTCCTCAGTCGCGAGGTCGAGTTTGCCTGCTTCAATCTTCGAGAAGTCGAGGACATCGTTGATGATGGTCATCAAACCATCTCCGCTGGAGCGGATGGTTTCGACTAACTCGCGCTGATCATCATCAAGCGGGGTGTTCAACAGCAACTGGGCCATGCCAAGCACCCCATTCATGGGTGTGCGAATTTCGTGGCTCATCATCGCGAGGAAAGCGCTCTTCGCTTGATTCGCGCCGACAGCCTGCTCCTTCGCCTCCGCCAACCGGCTCCTTGCGAGATGCTGGGAGATCTCGTGGCCCACCCACTGGGCGAAGAGCTTCACCAACTCCAGGTCTCGTTCCGAGAATGGCGCGCGCCTAGCGCTGCTCGAGAAGTTCAGCGTGCCGAAGCGTTGGCCGTCAACCAGGAGCAGCGTGCCCAGGTACGCTTCTAGCTGAAAGGCCTGATAACACGGGTGCCCGGCGATTTCGCTGTCACCGGCGTGGTGAAATCCTCTCGGGCCACCCGCGCGAACGACCACGTCACAGTAGGTCTCGCCCAGAGGGAAGAGCGCGCCGCTGGGGGGTGCGGCCGCCCCGTCTGCTAGCGAGTGCATCACCGTATAGGTGCCATCCTCGATGCGGCTCACGATGGCCAGTTCCAGGCCCCAGGTGCGAAGCCCCAGGCGGAGCAGCGCAGCCACGCGCTGCTCAAAGTTGAGCGTGTAGTCTGCGGTGATGTTGTGGAGCGCTCTGAGAACCGCCTCGCCCTTTTCCAGAGCCAACTCGGCATGCTTACGCTGCGTGATGTCCTGGAAGGTCCCGTGCAACTTGGTCACGCGACCGTCGACCGACTCGGTTTCGCCTTGCGCTCTAACCCAGAGGTTCTTGCCGGTCGCTGTGATGAAGGGCCACTCGAAGTCCCAACCCTGACCCGTATCGACCGCCCGCTGGACCGAAGCTGCGACCTGGTCACGGACCTCAGGCGCGTAGAAGTTGATGGCGTTGGCTAGATCGGGCCGGGTCGATGGTGAGAGCTCGTGGATTCGGTAGACCTCTTCGCCCCACACGGGGTTCATCGTCTGAAGGTCGACTTCCCAGCCGCCGACTCGTGCCATGCGCCCGGTCCGGCGGAGCGTAGAACGCTCCCTGTTCAGTTCTTGAAGGGTGGCCTTTTGCTGAGTGATATCGAGCGCGACGGCGTACAGGTCTGTTTCACCCTCGGCTCCCGAGGCGAACCAGGAGAGCCAGCGATAGGTACCATCCTTGCAGCGGTAGCGGTTCTCGAAGGCGACCGAGACGGCGTGAGCCGAGGTCAGTCGAGCGGCTTCGTCGAGGGTGGCCTGGACATCGTCGGGATGAATAAACTCGACAAATGGCCTAGAGGTCAGTTCCTCGCGAGTGTAGCCCAGGCAATTGAACCACCCGGGGCTCACGCGCTTGAGGTAGCCGTCGAAGCTAGCCACAGCTGAAAGCGCGACCGGAGCATTGAACAGCAGCTCATAGGCTCTTGCATGACTGACCGCCAGCTCAAGCTCCGCCACTCGGGCGCGGAGCGACTGCACCTCAAGCTCTAGCTCGTCACCGGTTGGGCTCACGGTGGAGGAACGGCGGCACAACCTCGAGGCTTAAGCCGCAGGCCGAAGATTCCGCCCCCTCCTCTGTTCGCAAGGACGACTTCAAGTCGTTGAAATTAATTGCAAGTTAAGACTCTGGCCTAGCTTTTCTCAAATCCTCCGACCGCATGTTCAGGCTCAGTCGGAAACCGCCTCTTGAACGCAGATGTCCCTCTGATTCTCGGGGCACGAGATGCGCACATGGTAGTGGTCATCGTGCACGCTTGAGTTGGACGGCTGCTTGAGGAACGCCGCCGCGTCGGCGTAGTGGCGAGCTTGGGCTTGGTTGGATCGCGCGTAGTCCAGCAGGCGCTTCCGCACGTGGCTAGCGACAAACACATGCTGAATTCCTGCGCGTTGGTCTTTCATCCAGCTTCGTACGAGCATCCAGTTGCGCCACTCGTCAAAGTAGGCGTCTTTCATCCCGACCACCTTGCCGTTGGCGTCGATGTGCACGAATGAATCGATCTTTACGGCGTCTCCTTTCGAGTTACGAACGTAGAAACCGACATCGGCGTCGCGCCCGCTCTGGTGTGAGCGATGCTTGGAGATAGGCCCACCTCCTTTGTAGGAGAGGTCGCCGACCAGCATGATTGAATTTGGGGCTGCTTTGGCGAGGTCGGCGGCGCTGCGTTGGAGCATGAGCACCAGGGCCGGGTGTCCATAGTTTCGGTCTTGGCTGTCGCGCTTTACTTTCAATTGGGTCGAAGAGCGGAGTCGTCTAGCTCGGACCTGATACCCGTCGTTTGGGGCTCCGACCGAGAGCGACTGGAGCGCAAAGGGGGCCCGTTTGTATTTGACGGGGAGCTTGCGAGAGGGTTCGGATGAGGCCGTCGAGGTGAGGAACAGCGCGAGCAGAAGCAGCCAGTAGGGACGCGCAAACATGGGGGCTCTTGTCGTAGCCTAGCGACTTCTCCTGTTGTTCGCACCCGTCTTGGGCGCCCCAAAAAGGCGAAGCTGAACGAATTGAATATTCCTACAACGAGAAACGGGAACCGGCATGAGCCGACTCCCGTTCCCAATTTCAGCAGCTATAGGCTTTGTGCCCGTGACGCCGCTGCCGAACTGGCCTTATTCCAGTGGGAGCACGACGACACCGTCGTAGCCCAAAGAAACGACTGCCTGCTCTTCGGTCATTTCGATGTTGCTCGGGTAACCGACGATCTCGAGAGTGGCGCCCTGCTTGAGCTGCTCGGGATCGCTGGCATCCAGCACCGTGAGCTGCCCGCGCCAACCGCTAGAGATCACGGCCTTGGTGCCGCTCGCGGTGATGTTGGACCAGCCCCAGAAGTCGCCGCCTTTGACGGTGAGCTTCGACTCTAGCAGTTTGCCGCTCTTTAGACCTGAGTAGACACGCAGGTCCATCGGTTGCTCCATGACTGGACCCCAGTACCCACCGCAGTCAAAACAACCCCCGATTGCGATGTCACTTGCGACCCCGCCCCCATAGTACCTTTGACCGTCAACCACCTGGATGAACAAGCGATCGTCACCCACGCCGTAGGACGTGAAGCTCGAGGAGTCGGGGAGCGCGATGCGGTCCTCGCGATACGCCTTACCGCCTTCAAAGCGCAGTAGGTTAAGGCTGCTCTCTAGTGGGTAACATAGACCGGGCCCATCGTAGCGGTCCTGATCCTCAGGCACGAAGACACGCTGCCCTTTCGCCATGTAGCACTTCTCAGCGCTCACGCGCTCTGCTTCAAGGTAGGTGAGATCTTGAGAGATCGCGCGCCCCGTTTCTGCATCATAGCTGAGCAGCACGCCGGGTACGTTCACCGAGTCCAGGAAGGCTGGTTTGCTCAGATCACTGATGTCGATGCGATCGACATAGTGCCTGCGCAGGTGGGATTGTTTCGCGACGGACTGAGCGCGCCCGATCGCGATGACGTCCTTCGCGATCGTGAAGGTCGTCTCCCACGAGGACTCGGCTGAGGGGAGTTCAAGCAGCGACTGCTTCGGCTTTGCGGGGTTTGCGTAGTCGAGCACAAGCAGCTTGCTTGAGGTGTCGAGCGGCTGGCCATCGCGATCGTACTTGAAGTTCTGGCCGAGCAGCGCTAGCCCGCTGGGCAAGTGAGCGGCCTGGTAGTAGCCATAACCCCACTCGCCGACAGAAGAGTCCGCGGGTTCTGTGCCGCCGTTGGCGCTCCCAAGACGGAGCCGGCTGATGATCTTGGGGGTTTTGGGGTTGGTCACGTCGACCGCGATCAGTTCTTTGCCCTCGCCAGTCTGGCCCCAGGTGTCTAGAGACACGATCACTGCGCCCTCCACTGCGTGCAAGTCCGACACCCAACCCCCCTGGTAACACGTGTCAACCTCGCCCAGCTGATCGATGGTTAGCGTGCTCAAGGGCGTCGTTGTGTCGGGGTTCGCCGCGGTGACGACCTGCAGCTCAACTTGACTCGTGTACCAGTTGGTCGCGACGCGGACGACACTGTCGCCGACAGACACGGTTCGTGACACGTTGTTGGCCAGCGCTGCGTAGTTGGTGGAAGCGGGTTTGTCGCGGTCCGTGATGTCGAAGACCTGTACGCGATCGTCGGAGACGGCGAACAAGCGTTCTCCAATGAGCAGGCCCCGTCGCGCTTCACCGAAGGTCTCAGCGGCCCCGCGGCGCACGAGCGTGTCGCCCAGCGTGTCGATCAGCTGAATGCCTGAGAAGTAACCGCCGTACCCGCACGTTTCGTTCTGTGACGGGCTACTGCCACTGAACGGCATCAGGATCAGGTTTGCCTCTGGGAGAATTTTGAACGCCTTGTGAATGCGGTCTTGATCTTCTGGGACCCAGCCCCAGTCACCACCGAAGTTGACGCGGTCGAGCAGCGTCGGTGTCTCGAGAACGCTCACGTCGAAGATCGAAATGTTGACGGAGCCTTCGGGGTTAGCTGGGTCGAAGCCCAGGCCATACAAGCGCTCACCGCGCGGTTCCATATGCATCAACCAGCCCGGGATCTTCAGCTCCCCGACTTGCTTCGGCGCTGCGGGATCGCTGAAGTCCAGGGTGTACAGCGGATCCTGCTGCTCGGCGGTGATCGCGTACCCGCGGAACCCGTCGAAGCGCACGCTGCGCAGCGTGTCGCGGTTGGGGATCACGAAGGTGACGTCCGCGAGCGGGGTTAGCTCAGCTGAGGACTCGATCTTGAATGTTTGCAAGTGCGGCGGCGCGCCGGGTTCCCAGCCGCCCGCCTGGGTCACCACTCGCAAGTGGCCGTCGAACTCGTCCATCTGCCAGCGACTCTGAACCCAGCCCGCAGCTTGGATTGTCGCCCCTTCGACCATGTCCCCGGCGGGGTCGGTGATGTCAATCACCTGGATCGACGAGCCCTTGAAGCCCTTCTCGCTGTACTCTTCACCCGCGATGTACATGCGCTGTTCGGTGACTGTCACGCTCTTCTTGTCCCAGCCCCACTGGCTCTGTTTGTCTTCAAAGCTCAGCTGCTCAACCTCTTTGATCGCCGTCGGCTTGGCGACGTTGAGGCTCATCACGGTGGTCTTCGGGCGGCCGTCTTCGCAGCCCCAGCAGGAGCTGGGCTGATGCGCCACGACGTACAGCACGTCCCCGACGATGCGTGAGTCAGACACGTTGCCGGAAACGCTGAAGGAGTCCAGCTGCACGGGAGCCTTCGGGTCGCTCATGTCGATGGCAACGACCTGACTTGAGCTGACCCACAGGTAACCCTTTCCGTCTTCGGTTCGCTCGTAGCGACCGTAGCCGTCGTACAAGGCCAGCACGACGTCTCCGCGCACGTAGAGCTCAAAGGGCGCCGCGTCCAACTTGAAACGCCCGAGCACCTTCAGCGCGTCCGGCTTTGTGACGTCGATTACTGACAAACCACCCGGGCGCGAAAAAGCGTACAGCCGAGTGCCTTCGACTTTGATGATGTCCGCCTCCTCAATCGCGCGGGCTGCCGGGTTCCCGCCGGCGTCGGCGTCTTCAGCGCTCGGCGGGGCGGCGGGGTCTCCTGCCGCGGCTCCTCGCCCGCCCCCAGGGGCGGCGGACTCGAACTCGGAGTCTTCGTTGCTGGGGTCGTCCGGCGTTGGGTCGTCGCTACTCCCGCAGCTCACGAGAGCTAGGCTGCAGAGGGCGAAGGCGGTCAGCTGCCTTAAGTGTCTAAGCGTGCCAAGCGTTGTCGGTGTCTTCATGCCGGATGTCCAAAGCAAGGCCCGTACCAGTTGAGACCTGTGGGGTGTACTGGGCCGTGCGTTGGGCGGCGGCGGTCCGCCCTGCGCGTGAACCAGGCTCAATGCGGTGCCGCGTCTGACACCAAAGTCCGGGAATTGGCGCGGCGTTGCGTGGTGGCACACCGTCTGAGAGCGGCGATTCCCGGCGCCTCCCGCAGAAAATGCCTGAAAATATTGCGTGCAGAGACCTCCCGCGCGGGACCGACCAGCGGCGCGACGCTATGTCGCTACCGACGGGGGCAAGCAAAGGCGATAGCGCAAGCCCGGCTTGCATTGAGCGTATGCAACGGTTTACAAGGATAGTAGCAATTGCTACTATCATGAGAGATGACGGATCTGCTCACCCCGAAAGTAGAGGGCGGCGAGGCGCCCCAAAAATGGTTTCGACGCTGGTGTCAAACTACCGACTGGCACCGTGCGGTCCTGAGTGCGCTGAAGCCGCTGGGACTCAGCCCCACGCAGTTCTACTTGCTGGAAGTGATCGAGCGGCTTGAAAGTCGGACCGCAGAGGGGACCAAGCAGCAGACGCTCTGCGACATAACGACCCTGGACAAGTCCACCGTGTCCTACGCAGTGCGGCGCTTGGCTGAGCGACAGCTAGTTGACCGAAGCGGAGACGGCCTAGACGCCCGCGCGTGGAGCGTGAGAGTGACCACGCTTGGCATGAAAGACCTCCGGCGTGCGCGGCCGCTGGTCGAGCGCGCCACATCAGATTTCATGGCGGCCTTTCGAGAGATTGAATAGCGCTGCCGCGACGCCCAGCACCCCTAGAAGCCCGCCGCGACGCCCAGCACCCCTAGAAGCCCGCCGCGACGAACGGGATATGCCCACCGGCACGCGGACGACGATGACCAACCGCCAATCACGGCCGATTTTCGTCACCGATGCGGCCGCCGAGTCGCTAGGGTAGGCAGATGCAACGGGCAACGAACTTGCGGAGCGTCACAAGTCGGGTGTTAGCCACCCTGGGTCTACTGCACGGTCTGCTGCCTGCAGTGGCGAGCGCCGCGCCGAAGGTTCAAGCGGTTGCGCCTCAGGACACCGAAGGTGCGGCGGGGTTGCTGGCTGACGTGCGGAGGATTGTGCGCGCCTTCGAGCGGGAAGGGTGGTTTCATGAAGAGACGGTAGCGCGGGACATTCATCCGATCGTGATGGAGTCCGTGTGCCGCGCTTCCGAAGGGGCCAGGGTTCAGGCGCTTTCCGTATTGGACGCCATCGACATCGGCGATCCGAGGTCCCTCTATGAGCGGGCGGGTCGCGAACTCACGTCGGAGGTGGAGAGCGCGCTGCGCGCTCAGCGCGAGTTCCTGGTCTTGCAACACGCCCTCGCTGCGATCGCTACGGAGTGCCCATTTTGGGTAGAGAGTGAACACGGATTTACCGGCCGTCAGACGCTTCGGAACAAGTGGGCGCTTCACCTGGAGAGCGGGGGCCTGGTTCAGCTGCGAAAAGAGGATGCGAAGTGGTCGGCCGGGGGCGGGGGCAACAGTCGCTTGCTGGGTGGCCGCGGTATAGGCGATTCGTGGAGCCTCTTGGGCGGAGCTGAGTTCGGCGGCGGCGCGCTCCTGCGAAGCAGCAACTCGGGGCAGTTCACCATCAACTACTTTCCGGCGATCCCGGTGGTGCTTCGGTACAGCCAGGTGGATTGGCTGTACGATTTGGAGCTGGCCCCTGTGGCGCTGTTTCAGTCGCACGACACGCGGCTCAGCTACGGCGGACGGCTCGGAGTAGCGATTGGTGTCTCGGTGCTGAGGTCGCGGGGCTTCTTGCCGTGGGCGGGGGTCGCGCTCATGGGGGAGCACTACGTTCCCAGCGGCGGCCGCGGGAGCACTCAGTTCCTCCGCGGCGGAGTCCGCGTTGGAATACGCTGGGCGCCGTAGGTGTCGCTGTAGGTGCGTGTGCGAGAGTGACAACTTAGCCCCTACCGGGCTAACCAGGACCTGCCTACAGGTCGGTTGGGCTCCCAGGCAGATCAGGCAAGATTTGGCTCAGGAAGTTATCCACAGGTTCCCCCCATGTGGAAATTCAAAGAAGCGCGGCCCTTTCCGATTGACAGCTTCCGCCCACGATCCGCCAGTCCGCGACCCGCGGTCTATGGGCGTTTCGGGTCACGGCTGCGACGATTCAGCCAAATTTGGCTAGAGTTTCGGTGTTTCCAGGAACGGTCGAAGCGTGGAGCCCAGCCGAATGGGTGTCCCGGAGGAACCCCGATCCGGTGTCTCACGGATTGCCCACAACCCGTTGCGCAGGTGTTTACCCAGGACTTATCCACAGAGCTTCGGAGCTGTGGGGAGAGGGTTTGGTGCTGTCCCTCAGGTGGTCGCGCTGTCCCCCCGGTGTGACAAGTGGGTGACGGGTTGCGGCCTAGTGGGAACACCTGGGTCAGCGAAGCGGGACGGGGAGAAACTAAGGCGGGCCCCCAAGGCAGGGGCGTTGGGCAGCCGGTTTCATTCTGCCGCGGGCGGCGGTATGACGCTGCCGACCAGGGCATGGACGAGGGACTTCCGGAGCGGCGGTTTGTGGAGCGGTTGAGGCAGCGCGATGAGCGCGCTTTCAACGAGCTGGTCCAGGCCTACGAGGTGCGCGTATTTCGCCTGGTTTTTCGCATGTTGGGCCGCCGGGATGAGGCCGAGGACATGGTCCAGGACGTGTTCGTCCAGGTGTTCAAGGCGGTGGACTCGTTTCGCGGTGACGCCAAGCTGAGCACCTGGATTTATCGCATCGCTATCAACCTCTGCAAGAACCGCGGGCGCTACTTGTCCCGCCGCAAGAGCAAGGCTCAGGAGGAGTTTGAGCCCGCTGCTGAACGGCAGTCGATGGCGCAGGCCGGTGGCGTGACGTCCGGGGAGACGACCCGCCCGGACCAAGTGGTGCAGGGGTACCAGCTCGAAGCGATCGTGAAGGAGTGTTTCGCGGAGCTTGAGCCAGACTTCCGTGAAGTGCTGGTGCTGCGCGACATCGAGGACTTGACCTACGAAGAGATCATGGAAATCACTGGATTGCCCGAGGGCACAGTGAAGAGCCGAATTCACCGCGGCCGAACGTTGCTCAAGCAGCGCGTGTCGCGACGCTTAGGCGAGAAGGTCTGAAGCGAATATGACCGACAAGACACCCAGCGATAATGGAACAGAGCCGCAGAGCGATCGCGACGCTGCAGAGAGTCAGCGCGATAGCCTGGATGATGGCGAGCTACGTCACCTGATGCGACAAGCGTTCAAGGTTGAGGACGCTGCGGAAGCCCCCGACGTGCTGAGCGGAATTCAGAAGCGTCTCCGTGAGGGGAGCAGCGGCAAGTTCTACAGCGACGCGTGGAGCACCTCGCGGCAGCCCCCGTTCGCGACCTATTTCATCACCTCACTCATGATGCTCGCCGTGATCGCGGTCATCTACGCGATCCTCACCCCAGTCGTCGGTGAACCCATCTCGCTCCCGAGGGAATCCCCGCCGGTGCAGGTGATTCAGCGGAGGTGAAGGGGGGCGCTGCCAGCTCAGCGACGTTGGCGGCCGATGGACGCCGCGGAGGGGGAACTGTGACGGTTATTGAGCGAACCTCACTTGCGTTGGGGCGTATGCAACGGGCTTCAGGGATGTGTCTTCTTCGTCGGATCGCATCGCCGAAGCCGACGTCGACCTGAAGGCGCACTCCCCGCAGGTGAGCACGAGGAGCTGGTCGTCGCCTGGCTCTGGTCGGAGCGCTCCGGCGTGATGTCTCACCAGACCGCGCTCGCGCTTCACGGGCTGTCGGACGTGTTACCCGCCCATGTTCATCTCAGCGTGCCTGGCGCCTGGTGCCATCGCCGCTTCAGGCTGCCACCTGACGTCGTGCTGCACCACGCGGACGTGGGAGCCGAAGAGAGGGCGTGGTTCGGCGCGGTGCCGGTCACCACGCCGCGCCGCACGCTGAGCGACTGCGCCAAGCAAGGCCTCACGCCCGAAGTCCTCGGGCAAGCTGCGCGCCAGGCCCTCCGTCGAGGACTCGTCGCGAGGAGCGAGCTTGCATTCGTCGAGCGCGCGCTTGAGCCGTTCGGAGGAGTCGGAACGTGAAGGAACCCCGCGTCTACGCGGCGCCCGAGCCGTTCAAGCAGGCGCTGGAGCAGCGTCTCAGGTCAGCCGCGAAAAGTGGTGCCGATTTCGCGCGCCGCAGGCAGCTGCTCGTGTTCGACCGCTTCCTCGCCCGAGTCGTTGCCACCGTCGGCGAGGCCGCGACGCTCAAGGGTGGACTGGTCCTCGAAATGCGGCTTGAGCGCGCGCGGACCACGAAGGACGTGGACCTGCGCATGGTGGGCTCACCCGACGAGGCGCTCGCGAAGCTCCAACAGGCAGGCCGCCTCGACCTCGGCGACTTCATGGCGTTCGAGATTCTGCCGGATAACGAGCACCCCGAGATGCTGAATGACGCAGTCCAGTACGAGGGTCTGCGGTTCCGCGCCGAGTGTAAGCTCGCGGGCAAGATTTACGGCCAGCCCTTCGGTGTCGACGTCGTGTTCGGCGATCCGATCCTCGGCGAGCCCGACGTCGTCATCGCCGAGGACGTACTCGCGTTCGCGGGCATCGCCCCGCCGACGCTGCGGCTCTACCCAATCGAGACCCATATCGCCGAAAAACTTCACGCCTACACCATGCCGCGCAGGCGTCCGAACTCGCGCGTGAAGGATCTGCCAGATCTCGCGCTCCTCGCGTCGGCGCAAGCCATCGACGCGAAGCGCCTGCGTGCGGCGCTTGAGCAGACCTTCACGTTCCGCAAGACTCATGCGTTGCCCGCGTCCCTACCTGAACCGCTTGAGGCGTGGACCGTGCCCTACACCGCCATGGCACGGGAAGACCAGCTAACTCAAAGTTGGATCCGACAAGGCCCGGGAGGCGTTGTCTTGACAGAAGCACCTGAAGGAGAGCTGCAAGGGCCCGAAAGGACCAAGGCCAACCGATCAGATCCGCGCCTGAGTTTGACGGCACTCGAAGCGTGGACGCATCATCTGCACAGCGCACTGGGCTCGCCGCAAACCTTGCGCAATGGCTCCCCCGCAAAGAGATTCGTCAATCCGATCTCACGGAGGCCTCGAGTTGGACAGGGGCCTTGATGGCGTTGGCAATGATGCAGTGATGCTCAGCGGTGTCCAGGAGTTTGCGGGCTCGCTCCTCGTCCCCCGGGCAAACCTTGAGTTCTACGCGGAGTTGAACCGACGTGAATGCAGGCCCAGTAGGCGACTTCTCGAGCACCCCTGTCCCGGTGCCGCGCCAGTCGCGTACCTCGAGCGAGTCCCGTCGAGCGTACGCATCGAACGTCGTCTTGAGACATAGCAGGACCGCAGCAACGAGCAGCTCCTCCGGGCTCCAGACTTTGTCCGAACCACCAAACTGCGGCGGAGTGCCTGCTGGAATCGGTGGCCGAGGATCCGCGCTGAGAAGCCCGGCTTCCAGGGAAACGACATAGCGATGTGGGAACGGTGCGGTGACGGTCATGTTTTGCGTACGACGCACGTTTCATGCCGCGAAGCTGGGCTTACTCCCAGCCTCTGAGGCCAGTCACGCGGCGCTTTGGCAGGAAGCGTCAGTGGCAGCTGCGGATTTTTGGTCGCGAGTCGCCGTCAATCCGCTCGTGTCGGACCGCTTTCGCGAAATCGCCAGGAAAAACCAGCTCAAAGTACAACAGCTGGCGGCTGTCGCGAAGCTGCTGCGGACGGTTTCATCGGAGCCAAGGGAGGAATAAGTCGGCGACGAGACCCATCGACCGTGCCCAGGAAGCTTTATCAGCACATCCTCGTCGTCGGTAGTTTGGGCTGGGAAACCGTGAAAAAGCCACACACCCCGCTGCGCCAATCGTAAACTAAGCTACTTTGCAGTCGAAGGCGCTGCCATCGCCAGAGCCTATGGTTAGGGTGATGGCGAAGGTTCGGACCGCAGCGTTGGGACAGAGTCTCCAGGGGGCGCTCTTCGGCAGCCTCGGGCCCTGTGACACAAGTTATGACCAGCATTCCCGGCTACACCCATCACTACGTGAAGAAAGGCGACTTCTGATGATGACGATTCCAGCCCTTGCCCCTGCTTGGACCACGACAGAGTGGCTAAACACGCCGGGGCCGCTCACCCTTGAGCAACTCCGCGGGCGCGTGGTGTTGCTTCACGCGTTCCAGATGCTCTGCCCCGGCTGCGTTTCACGCGGGATCCCGCAGGCGCAGCGGGTCGCCGAGTTATTCGCCGGCAGACCGCTAGTCGTCGTCGGTCTCCACACCGTCTTCGAACACCACGACGGCATGAAGGTCGAGTCGCTTCGGGCGTTCCTGCACGAGTACCGGGTGCGCTTTCCGGTCGGCGTCGATGCTCCCGACCCAGGAGGAGAAGCGATCCCGCAGACGATGCGGGCATACGCGATGCGCGGGACGCCGACGACCGTCCTCATCGACGCTCGCGGACGGCTTCGCCGTCAAGTGTTCGGCGTTCACGACGATCTCCTGCTCGGCGCGGAGTTGCAGACGCTTCTGCTCGAAGCGGAGTCGAGCCGTGAGGAGGGACCGACGTCAGGTGCGCCAAGTGCGTCAGGTGCGCCAGCTGCTGGCTGCGATGACGACGGATGCGCCATCCCTGAGCCCTGAGAGTTCCGAATGATTCGGCGGGAGGTCGCGGAAGCGCGGGCCAGCGCCCTCTGCGCGCCGCACCTCTCGCACGGGCCGTGGCTGAATGTTGCCATCGGAGCGCAGCGCGCCGAGCGTCTGGAGCAGGTAGCCCGGCTGACGGTGCGCGGGAAAGTCATTGGCAAGAGCGCAGACGGCCTGCGCGAGTTTATCCGTGTTCGAGGTGGAAATGGTGCGCTCGACGTAGTCGGATCCCAGGTCGGCGAGCGGCGGCCACTCGCGTTGGAGCAGATGCAGCGGTTTGCCAAATCGGTAGCAATCGCGACTATCTAGCCAGAGCACGGATCCGCTCACGCGGAAGAGGCCGCAAAGGCTGCCTATGCAAACGCCGCGCTCAGTGCCCGCGAGGCGTCCCAAAAATCGTCTCGTCGCATGGAGGCCGTTCGGCGGCTTCAGCGAGCACCTTCAAATGGGCTTGGTTGGGTGGGGTAGCTGGTGCACCCTTGGGCCAGCTACCCCACGCCAATTTACAGGTCAAAGAAAAGCTGATCCGTCCCAAGGACAAGGTGGCGCTCTTTCACTGACGAGCGACGCTAGAAGAGCGCGAGTCCGAAGGCGCCCAGTAACCCAGCGAGCTTAGACCCAGCGAGCTTAGACCCAGCGCGCTAGGACGGCGGTCACGTTGTCGGGGCCGCCGTTGGCGTTGGCTTTGTCGATGAGCTTCTCAGCGGCGTCTTGCAGATCGCTCGCGGCCAAGATGGTCGCAAGGATGTCTGCGTCGGAGACGGGGCCTGCGAGGCCGTCGCTGCAGATGAGGACCACGTCGCCCTGCTCGGGGCGCTCGAAGCGGGTGTCGACCTTGACGTTCTCTTTCATGCCCAGGGCGCGAACGATCACGTTCTTGTGCGGGAAGGCTTCGATTTCCTCCTCCGTCAACTTCTTCATCTTCTTGTAGTCGTTGAGGAGTGAGTGATCTTCAGTCAGCTGGGTGAGCTGTCCGCTGCGGACGCGGTAGACGCGACTGTCACCGACGTGGGCGACGTAGATGCCGTCTTCAACAGCGAAGAGCGCGGCGAGGGTCGTGCCCATGCCGCGCTGTTTCGGGTTGTCTTTGGCGTTCTGGAAGATGCGTAGGTTGCTGAGCTTCACCCCGGTGATCAGACGGTTCTCTTCGTAGCCCTTGCTACGGTCCATCTTGTAGGGCCAGGTCTTCTCGGAGTCGGCGGCGGTGGCTTCGAAGAAGTCACGCATCGTGTCGACGGCCATGCGCGAGGCCACCTCGCCGGAGGCGTGTCCCCCCATGCCGTCAGCGACGATGTACAAACCGTACTCCGAGTACAGCGCGAAGCTGTCCTCGTTGTGAGCACGCTTCCGACCGACGTCAGTTCGTCCCGCGACTTCTATTTTTAGGCCAGCACTCACTCAGCTACAAATCCTTCCCCGGATCGCCCTGGTTCGTCAACGACTTGCCTCATAACTTCCACACTCGGTGTGGTGTGCTGAACGACCTTTCCTCACGAAAGTTGCGTAGGAGCGTCGTTCGGCAGTCCAGAACCCGGCGATCAAGCGAACCGCGGGCCAGAAATGGCTGGGTCACATATAGAACCGCCTCCGTTCGACGGCACGTCGGGGCGCTTCCGCTGGGGGCGTTGGCGCTAACCACCCAGCAGCTTCCGCACGCCCGTGGGGCCGGCGACGAGCACCAGGTCGGCTCGGCCCACGAAGAGACCCGTCGCTACCACGCCCGGCACCATTAACAGCGTCGCCTCAGTCTCCCGTGGGTTTGGTAGCGGGCCGAACTCTAGATCGTAAATATAGTTTCCCGCGTCCGTCATCCAGGGAGCCCCGTTGCGGGTGCGGAGCGTCGTGGGGCCGAGCTGCGACAACTTCTGACTTGTGGCGCCGGCGCCGAAGGCGAGCACCTCCACCGGGATTGCCCAGCGCTCCCCCAGCTGCTGACTGAGCTTGGACTCATCGACCACGATGATGTTTACTTTGGACGAATAGTTCACGATCTTTTCGCGGGTGTGGCAACCCCCGCCGCCCTTGATCAAGTCGAGCTGTGCGCTCACCTCGTCGGCGCCATCGACGCACACATCGATGTCCCAGGGGCCGCTGTCGTCGGCCAGCGGTATACCGATTTGGAGGGCGAGCTGGCGGCTGCGTTCACTGGTGGCAACTCCACGCAGCGCGCGCCCCTGTGCGACGAGGCGGCCCACGCCCTGGATAAACAGCTCAGCGGTCGAGCCGCTTCCTAGTCCTACAAGCCCCGCTTCAGGCAGCAGCTTGAGCGCAGCTTCAGCGGCGCGCTGTTTTTGCTCATCAGCGGTCATCGGCGGGCTTATAGCGTCAGGCTGTAGGAGATAGAAAGCAATAACGCGCCGCCGGGTTTGCTCTGACGTTTGCGCGGTCGCCGTCGGTCAGCGGTTCACCTCAGCGGGAGACCGCAGTGACTTAGGCGTCACGTAGAAGAAGTCGCGTCTGGCGCGCTCGCGAATGTATTCAGCGGTGCTGAACTCGAAGCCTTCAGCGAGCGCCACCGCCTCGCGGTCTCCGCCCTCAGCCGCACCCGGAGGTCTCTGAAATAGAACAAACTTCGGGTAGCTGAAGTTGACGTCGAGCTGCGCGACGCTGACAGCGCCAGCGTGGTTCATGCCGTCGGCGATCGCGCTCGCGGTGGTGTGGTTGCTGATGCCAACGAACAGCACGTTTCCGCTGGCGTCGATGCCGATCGCCGAGCGGCGTATCACCGTTTCGCCGTCCAGCGTAGCGCCCCACTTCTTGGAGTTACCCGCGCCCAGGTTGGGGTTGACCACGTTGTCGGCGTACATGCAGTTTGGAGTCTGTCGCCACCACAGCATGTCGCTCTCGAGCTCTTTCATAGAATGCCAAGGGGCGACCCGTATGCTCTCATCCTTGAACAGCGCCACCGCGCAGACTTCATCCCGCGGAGCGACCAGGGTGACCCCACCGACTCGCATCCCGTAGGCGCCGTGCTCCGTCTTGAACCCGCCGTTGAACGCGGCGAGCACGCGATCGTGATGTTCGTCCGGGATGCGCGCGGGGCGCTCGACTCCGAGCGCGGCAGGTTCAGTGGCGACGGGTTCTTGGCTTCCCGCGACCAGGTGAATGTCACTCCGGCGCAAGTCGATCGCGACCACGAACAGCTCGGCCCAGCTGCGGTTCTTGTCCGGGTGGAGCAAGGTCTTAAACAGGTGAGGCTCAAGCTTGGGGAGGTCCGGGACGGGAATGGTCAGCCAGTGGCCGTCACCCGGTGCGGACCACGCCTCGTGAACGGGGCCGACAGGGCTGGGCGCAAACGGCGGGATTTTTACGGCGCCAGTGGTGCCCTGGGGGGCCGGCTTCTCGGCCTCAGGTTCGAGCGCGGGACTAGCCGCCGGGACTTCCCAGTACGCCTTGGGTTTTTCCCCTTGGCGGATGTACTGGTAGAAGCGGTCCTGGACGCCGTAGGCAATGTTTTCAATCTCTGTGACGGCTTCTTTGCCGATGACGGCTCGTAGGCCATCCGCGACCCAGGGTCCTAGCCACTCAATGCGATTGACGGCGATCCACAACCCGAGCGCGAGCGCAGGGCTCGCGAGCAGCATCCCCAGCGCGAGCCGTCGCCCCAGCGCATGGCGTTTGCGCCTCGGTTGGGGTGAGCGTGCCGAGGAAGTGGGCATAAGCGCATGCTAACGCAACCCTCAACGAAGTGCCTATGGTTGAAAGGACTTCCGCGCTTGGGGCGGCGCACTTCCAGGCTGAGCGTCCGGGGAGCTTTGAGCGTAGTGATAGCGCTGTGTTTTCTAGTGACGAGCGCGGTCGCTCAGCAGGCCCCCGCGCCGGCTGATGATAATGAGCTGCCTCAGCTCTCTCCGTATCGCTCGCTGGACGGGTACTTGAACCAGCCCCTCGCGGGGGTGGTCTTGAGTCTGCGCGGCGCCGTCGCCACTCATCCTTCGCGCACGGCCGCCGAGAAGCCGCTCAAGTTCCCGTGGCTGCAGCCTGGCACGACGCTGACCGCTGATCTTGTTCGACGAGTGATGAAGGAGCTCCTCGCGACGGGCGAGTACGCGGAAATGAGCGCCGAGGTCCAGCGACTGCCCGCAGGGGTACGGCTCTGTATCGTGGCTTTGCCTAGAAAAGTGATCGGTGAAGTAGTCGTGCGCGGCGGGGTGTTGCCGCTCTCTGAGACGCTCGAGGTCGCTGGCGTCAGCGGCGGTGACGACATCACCGAGCCGCAGGTTCAGCGGGTGGCCGCGGGGGTCTGGCAGTACTATCAGCGCCGTGGGTATCCGCAGGCGCAAGTTGCGGGGCGCCTGCTCTCGGCTGAGGTGGCGTCGCGGGTCACGCTGGAGCTGAGTATCAGTCCAGGCCCAGCAGAGCGCGTGAGCCAGCGCCGTTTTCAGCTGAGCGTGCCGGCGCACGAGTCGATCCAGCCTGAGCTACAGACCTATTCGGTCAACGTGTCGCAGCGGGCCGACGGGATGGCGCTTGAGGAAGCCGACGCGGCGCTTCAAGCGCGCCTGCGTCGCGCGGGCTGGTTTGCCGCCGAAGTGGGCCACCGTTTGGAGCCGCGTGGCAGCGAGGCAGCGCTGGTGATCGCAGTCTCACCCGGGCGTCTGACCCGCGTCCGCTTTGAAGGTCACAGAACGTTCGACGCGGCGTTGTTGGTGTCGGAGCTGCAGCTAGAGACCGCTCAAGATCTGACGTCGTCTGCGCTGATAGAGCGGCTACGGAGCTTCTATGCAGCTCGCGGCTTTCATGACGCGAGCTTCCAGCTGCGCGAGCTCGGCACACCGACTCGCCTAGACTGGCTGATTGTGATCCGTGAACAAAGCCAGCTGTCGGTTGTGGGACGCTGGTACCCGTGCCTCACGGGGGAGCGAACCGCCGAGGGCATCGACGCCGAGCTGGATGGATTCGTTGGGGAGAGCTTGCCGGGTGGCGACGAAGTCTTTGCCCCAGCTAACCCAAAAATCATCGATCGTTCACTTGGCTCGGTGCAGCCGGGGAGCCCTCGCGTCACGCCCTTTGTTGAGAAGCCGTGGCATGTGTACACACCTGAAGTGTATGAAAAGGGCCTCGCTCATTTGGCGGACTTGTACCGGTCCGAAGGCTACCTGTCAGCGGTGGTGGGTCCAGCGGTGGTGATGCGCAGACGCTGTGAGACGCTGACTCAACCGGGCGTGTGCCGGCCGGTCGGGGAGCGGCTGCAGCCGCCCTCAGTGTGCACGACGCACGAGAACGCGATTCCGGTAGAAGACCCCGCCGCTGCTGGGGCCACGTGTGTGCCCGATCCGACGAAGGGGATCCGGTGTGAACCCACGGCGGTGCTGAGCATTCCGGTCAAGGTTGGGCCGCGCACGCTGCTCTGGGACGTGCAGTTTGAGGGCAATACGCGACTCGTGGAGTCGCAGCTGGCGAACACCGCTGCACTTCAGCTGGGAGCGCCCGTGTCTCAGGTGGAGCTGCAAAAAGCGCGGCGCCGGCTACTCGACTTGTACGGCGATCGTGGGTTCGCGTTTGCCTCGGTGGACGTGGATCTCGATCTCTCCGACGACCATACGCGCGGTCGCGTGCGCTTCGTGATCAGCGAGCGCGAGCCGGTCTACGTGAAAGGGTTTGTGGTTCGCGGCGCCAACCACACCAGCCACGGGGTGATCCTGGGGCGGCTTGAGCTGACGCAGGGCGGGCTCTACGCCCGCGGCTTAGTGCGCCAAAGTGAAGAACAGGTGGCGACGCTGGGAGTGTTTTCGAGCGTCACGATCGGTCTCGAAGATCCCGAAGTCCCCGCCCGCGAGAAGGTGGTCATCATCACCGTCTCGCAGCAGCCCGCGCAATACCTAGAGGTGAAGCCTGGCTTCAGCACCGGCGAGGGAGCGCGCATCGCGTTTGAATACGGGCACCGCGATCTGTTCGACCGGGCCGTGCAGCTCCGCTTCCGCGCGCGGCTAGGTTACCTACCCAGCTTTCTGATCTTCGAAGATGAAGTGCGGCGCGACTTTGACGCGCTGACGACCGGGGAACGCCTGGAGCGCAGCAACACCGTGACCTTGGAGTTTCCCGTAGCTAAGCGTTACCGGTTGGCGCTGGACGGCGTAGACGCGCGCGACAACTCGCGTGACTACGGGATCACCAAGCGCGCGGCGATCGCCACCCTGACCCACCGGCGAAGCGAAGCAGTCAGCGGGCTCGTGGCGTCTTCACTTGAGTCGAACAACGCGACGATCTTCGGTGCAACTGAGTCGCTCCAGCAGTTCTTAGAGGCCAACCCCCAGTTGGTCCGTCTGCTCAATATCCCCGAAGGCGAGAGCTTCGCTGTCGCGGTCCGTGCAGGCGCCAGCTGGGACCGGCGGGACAGCCAGCTGGGCCCGACGCGCGGCACGCTAGTGGTGGCCGAGGTGGAGCCGGTGGTTGCCTTCTTGAGCAATGATAACGCGGCGATTCAGCTTTCACGCTGTGAGGCCGAAGACGCTGCGGCGTGCGAGTTCAAGAGTCGTTTCATAAAATTCAGTAGCCGGGTTGCAGGGTACATTCCCTTCGACGACCACGGGCTGAGTCTGGCGCTGAGTCTGCGCTGGGGGATGAACTACCAGCTGGGAGATAACTCGGCTACCTATCCGGACCGGTTGTTCTTCTTCGGCGGAGGAGACTCGCTGCGCGGGTTCCTTGAAGCCAGCGTGATCCCACAGGACATCGCAGACCGCCTGCAGCCCGACAACCCGAACGCGCCCGACCAGGCAGATCGCTTGACCGCACGCAAGGTGGTCATTCGAGGGGGCGACTTCATCCTGAATCCGCGCGCTGAGCTCCGTATCCCGCTCACGAAGGTGCTTCAGACGGCTATTTTTCTGGATACCGGCAACATCTGGCGCGAAGTCGACAACGTGAACCCGTTCGTCCTTCGCTATTCTGCTGGGACGGGGCTTCGCGCGATGACGCCTATCGGGCCCTTGGCGCTTGACTACGGCTTCAAATTGGACCGCCGCTTCTATGAAGAGGCTGTTGGCGCATTTCACTTTTCGGTGGGGCTGTTTTAGGGCTCAGGACTTTACTTCAGGCTTCAAAGCGCTCATATCACGGCCCCGCGCCCGTCCCGTCGCAGCTCCCCTTGGGTAAAGAATTGCGCTAGGAAAACTGCGTTAAGATTTGCATGTTCGACACTCTGTTCACCACCAAGAAGACGCCCGCTGACCAGATCCCTGTAGGGCTTTGGGCTCAGTTCAGGCGGCAGTCGCCAGGCTACATCGCGGGGCTGCTGTTCTTAGCCGCTTACCACTATCTGCAGTACCTGTTCGATGTCGAGCTGGACGAAGCCGTCGACGTCGCGCTCGGCAACGCACCCGGGAACGCGGTGCAGTTGGGGGTCTGGCTAATCGGGATCTCCCTGGTGGCGTTCGGCGTTCGTGTGCTCTCGCGCATCGCCGTCTTCAACGGCGGTCGAAACGCGGAGTACGAGCTACGTCGCGCGACATTGCATCACTTGCACAAGCTGGGCCCGTCTTTCTACGCGAAGATGTCGACTGGCGACATCATGAGCCGGGTGACGAACGATCTGGGACAGGTGCGGCTGCTGCTAGGTTTTGGTGTGCTGAACCTGTTCAGCACTGTGTTCGCGCTTGTCAGTTCGCTTGCGGTCACGCTGGAGAGAAGCGTGAAGCTGACGCTGGCTTCGCTGAGCGCGATGCCGATTCTCATCATCGTGGTGCTCATCTTTTCGCGCGCAATGTACGCGCGGCAGCGCGAGAACCAGGACGCCATTGGCTCGCTCAGTGGGCGCGTGCAAGCGAGTATAGCTGGCGTTCGTGTGGTGCGTTCCTTCGGGCTTGAGCGGGCAGAGATCGCTGAGTTCGAGAAGGCGAACGCAGACTACACAGAGAAGTCGCTTCGCCTGGCCAACCTGCGGGGCGTGATGTTTCCGGTGATGCAGGGGATTAGCAGCGTGGGTATCGTGGTGTTGCTTTGGTACGGGGGGCACCTGGTGTTGACCGACCCAAGCTTCGACGCGGGCTCCTTCGTCGCATTCTTTCGGGCCCTCTCGCGCTTGACGTGGCCGCTAATTTCGTTGGGTTTCATCATCAGCGTGATTCAGCGTGGCCGCGCGAGCTATTCACGGATTCAAGAACTGCTCGACATCCAGCCAGACATCGTCGATGGCGAGCGCTCACTCGTCTCGCACCCCAGGGCTATCGGGACAGAATCCCCCGAGGCCGGGCTCGGCCCCAAGGGCGTGGGACTAGAAGTCCGCGACCTGAGCTTCGCGTACGGTACGAAGCAGGTGCTGCGCGACGTGAGCTTCAGTGTTCCACCCGGGGCGTCGCTCGCGATCGTGGGCCGCACGGGCAGCGGGAAGAGCACGCTGGCCTGGCTCTTGGCTCGGCTTCGGCCCACGCCGCGTGGCGCAGTCTTCTTGAACGGTGTGGACGTCTGCGACTTGAAGCTGACTGAGCTGCGACGGACGATTGGGTACGCCCAGCAAGACCCGTTCTTGTTCTCCACGACGGTGGGTCGCAACATTGGCTACGGACTGGATGACCCGGACTCCGATGCGTCGCAGCAGATTATCTTGCAGGCCGCGCAAGATGCGCATATCGCGGACGAGGTGAGGGAGCTGCCCGATGGGTTTGATACGGTGGTGGGTGAACGCGGCGTACAGCTCTCGGGCGGGCAGAAACAGCGCACCTCTTTGGCGCGGGCGCTGGTGAGCCAACCGCAGGTGCTCGTGCTGGACGATCCGCTCAGCGCGGTCGACGCCCGAACTGAAGCGGCCATCTTGGCGGCGATCGACAAACAGCTGCAGCAGCGCAGCGTCATCCTCGTCACTCATCGGATCAGCGCAGCGAAGCGCTGCGATCACGTGGTGGTGCTCGATGAGGGCCGCGTGATTGAGCAAGGCGCGCACGCCGAGCTCGTAAAAGCGGGCGGCCTGTACGCGGCGTTCAACGATGAACAACGCATTGAGACTGAGCTGCAGCGACTGGGTAGTAGCGACCTAAATCAGCTAGCGGGGGCACTATGAGCGAAGCGAGCGCGCGCACCTCGCGCATCGAGAAAATCCTGCGCGAGTTCCACGAAGATGCGTCTTTCGGCAAGGCTTACGATCTGCGCCTGCTGCGCAGGCTGTGGCAGTTTGTTTACCCCCATCGACGGCTCCTTTACTGGTCGTTGATATTGGGGGTCGTGACCGTCGGCTTCGGCTTGGTGCGGCCGCTCTTGATGCAGTGGACCATCGACAGCGGAGTCCTGGCCAAGGACGCCAATGTTCTTCTGGTCGGCGCAGCGTCGTTCGCGGGGGTCACGTTGATTGAGCAGTTGCTCACCGTCGTGAGGACGCTCGCGACTCAGCGGCTGGGCGCTGTCGCTGTCTCTGATCTGCGTAGCCACGTCTTTGCGTTCTTGCATCGCCTGCGGCTCGGCTACTTCGATGGTCAACCCGTCGGCAGGTTGGTGACGCGCGTCACCAACGATACGGACGCCCTGATGGAGCTTGCGAGCTCCGGCGTGTTGAACATCGCGACCGACCTGCTGAAGTTGATCGGCATTGTGGTGCTGATGCTGACCTTGGACTGGCAGCTGTCGATCGTGGCGTTCCTCGCTGTGCCGCCCGTGATGATCCTCGTACAGGTCGTTCGCCGCTACCACCGCGAAGCGTTCCGTGAGATCCGCGCCAAGACGTCGCGCATGAACGCGAACATGAATGAGCAGGTCTCGGGCATGCCGGTCGTGCAGGCGTTCAGTCGCCAAGAGGCAGCAGCGGAAGACTTCGACAAGATCAACCAGGCCTTCCGCGAGGCCAATATTCGTTCGATCAAGTATGACGCCATGCAGGACGCGGCCATCGACACGGTGACCGCGATCTGCGTCGCGTTTATCTTGCTGGCGCTGGGGTTTCATCCGGTCAGCTTTGGTGTGCTCGTGGCGTTTATCGCCTACGTGAGGGAGTTCTTCGAGCCGATCTCATTGTTGGCGCAGCGCTACACTATTCTGCAGAGCTCCATGGCGGGTGCAGAGCGCATCTTTGCGCTCTTGGAGGTGAAGGAGTTCGACGCGCCGGAGACCACCCCCGCCGCAGATAGCCCCGGCGACACCGTGATCAGTCTTGAAGGAGTTGATTTCTCTTACAAGCCAGGTGTGCCAGTGCTGCACGACGTGAGCCTATTCGCTCGGCGGGGGGAGAAGATCGCGCTGGTCGGGCCGACCGGGTCCGGCAAGACCACGATAGCTTCGCTGCTCTTAAGACTATACGATGTTCAGGCGGGTGTGGTGCGGGTTAACGGCAGAGACGTGAAGAGCTTCTCGCGCGATGAGCTGCGACGGCATTTCGCGGCGGTCCCTCAGGACGTCTTCCTGTTTCCCGGCACAGTGGCAGACAACATCGCCGCAGGGGAGAAGCCCGATTTGGAGCGCGTGGAGGAGGTGCTGCTCCGCATTTCTGCGCTTGAGCTATTCAAGGACCGCCCGGAGGGTCTCTTGGCGAACGTCGAAGAGCGCGGTTCGAATTTCTCCGCCGGAGAGCGGCAGCTGATCGCGTTCGCGCGTGCACTCTACCGCGACGCGCCTGTGCTGATATTGGACGAAGCGACCGCGAGCATCGACTCCGACACGGAGGCCCATTTGCAAACGGCGTTGAATGAGCTGATGAAGGACCGCACAGCGATCATTATCGCGCACCGGCTGAGCACGATTCAGGCGGCAGACCGCATCATCGTGCTGCACAAGGGACGCGTCGCCGAGCAGGGGACCCATGAGGCGCTGCTAGCGGGACAGGGGCTCTACGCAAAGCTGCACGCGCTGCACTTTTCGCGGCCGCGCTGAGTTGATTGCGCGTGAGCCGTCGTCACCGGGGCTCGCCTCACGGAGGGCGCGAAGGCGTGTTCGCCCGAGTGGGGGGACGAACGGCGCCTGCGGAAGGCGCTCAGGCGTTGGGGGTGAACAGCGCGCAGCAAAAATGGTCGCGATTGCTACTATATTCTGTGAGTGACGGGGCGCTCACCCGGAAAGAGGAGGGGCGCGAGGTTTCATTGGGGACC
>JBDKJZ010000011.1:0-26582 GCA_039796375.1 Pseudomonadota bacterium | reverse complement strand
ACCGCGCCTGCGCAGCGGCGTTTGCGACTTGTTCACCCCGGTAAGAAACGGGCTGAGCGAGGAGGCGCTTAGCTGATGGTGGCTCGAACCCGGGGGCTGCAGGGCCGCACCCGACCGACCGCGCGCGCTGGCCCAGCGACGCAGGCGCGCTTCACCCCTAACAAGCGACCCGAGCCTTAGCGCGTGAGCACTAGGTCGTCTTTGTGCACGACCACTGAGTCCAGCTCACCGAGCTGCGCCTTGAGGTCAGAGGTGGACTTGCCGGCGCTGCGTGCGACCTCACTCAGCCCCAGGCGAGCCAGCCCACGCGCGACCTCAGTCCCATCGGGAGCCAACAACAGCACCGCATCACCCCGGCTGAACTGGCCTGCGACACCCACCACTCCAACGGGCAATAAGCTGTTCGTGCCCTCTTGCAGGGCTTGGACAGCCCCGGCGTTCAGCATCAAGCTCCCGCGGGGCTTGAGGGTGTAGGCAATCCAGTGTTGGCGCGCGCGCAATTTGTTGACGTGGGGTTCGAACAGCGTACCGACGTCCTCGCCGGAGAGCACTCGCGCCAAGATGTTCGGTTCGTTGGCGCTGGTGATCACCACGTGCGCCCCCGACCGAGCCGCTTTGTTCGCGGCGCCGATCTTGCTGGTCATGCCACCGGTGCCGTGAGTGTTGCCCGTCGACAAATCGCCGACGAGCGCGTCGCTGGCCATCACAGAAATGCGTTCACCCTCGGGCCCAAGCACCCCCGAGACATCCGTGAGCAGCAGGAGCAGATCGGCTTGCACCAGCGGTACGACCATGCTGGCGAGCTGGTCATTGTCGCCGAAGGCAATTTCGTCCGTAGAGACGGTGTCGTTTTCGTTGACGATCGGCACCGCGCCTGCCTCGAACAGCGCCGCTAACGCTTGCTGCGCGTTGTTCAAGCGATGCCGGCTCGCGAGATCCGAATGGGTCAAGAGCACCTGCGCCACGGTTGCGCCATGGGCAGCGAAGGCCTCGCTGTAGCGGCGCATCAGCTCACTTTGACCTGCGGCCGCGGCAGCCTGGAGCCGCGGCATGTCCTTAGGCCGCGGCGAATACCCAAGCTTCTGACAGCCGAGGGAGATAGCGCCGCTCGAGACCACGAGAAAGTCACGACCCGGCTCTCGGTTGGCCGCGATTTGAGCGGCCATATCGCCGATCAAATCGCCGCGGGTCGCGAGCAAACGGGATCCGAGCTTGATCACGACGCGGCGCGCGCCAAGGAGAGCGGAACGGGGGTTCGACATGGGTCGGCGTAGGCTAGTGGGACCGACAGGGCTAGCCAAGCGGGATCAAGCGAGCCAGCGGCGCGCCGACCGCCGCTGCGGCCGCGAGCAATTCTTTGGGGCCCTGACCCTCACCGACCTGAACGACGAGGTCCTGGTGACCGGGGTTCAACGCGCCCATTCCCCGCGCGACCAACGCCGCTTCGAGCTCGGCGCGGTGTTCCAGTGGGGTCAGCAGGTAACGGCGCTGGGGGCTGGCTGCTTGAACCGCGGGCAGCTGCGCCGCCGACGCGGCAGCCGGTGCCCAGAGGGATTCTTCACACCAGGTTACCCACTCGAGTTGGCGCGGCAACTCGCAGGCCACAAGTACTCGCGCCCCGACCCGGGCGGCCAGAGCGCGCTCGTAGATCCCTTGTTCAGGGGTGCACGCCGTCAGCTGGATGAACAGCGTGTGCGGACGGGTGCAGAGCGCCTGTGCGAACCGCGCGGCAGCGAGCTCAAGCTCGTTCAGGGTCGAACCGCGTCGCGTCGTGAGCGCGGTCACTTCGAGCTGTTGCAGCACCTCGGTCACGAGTTGCTTGGCCGAATTCCGCGTCTCCCCAAAGAGCCGAAGGCTCTCCGTCAGCCACAATGAGACCGTCTCGTCTTCTGGGGGAGCCAGCTCCGGATGCACCAACCCGACTTGGCCCGTTATCACTTGCTCGCGCGCGGACTGGCCCCCCACGAGCACTTCCCCCCCGTCGAGGCTCAGCTGACCGAGCAAATGCCGAAAGAGCGGGTCCCAGTTGCCGAGTAGCGCGGTTCGCGCGGCGGCGGACCGCGCGGTGACCTCCCGAAAGTCGCCCCACGGCAGGGAGGCCTGGCGGAGCTCAAAGGTCGTCACGGTCGTCACGGCAAGTCAGTCATCGTGAAATCTAAGCGAGCCAGCGGGGTGTCGCCGCCGTGGATCATGAGCGGTCCGAGCGCCTTCAAGGTGTCCGTGAGGCCCGCGGGCATAGGACCATCGAGCAGGCTTTGTCTTAGGCCGGGCATGCCCAGCAGCTGCCCGAGCAGCGACGTTTGGATGGTGGGCAGCTCCACGATCGGGGCATCATCGGGTAAGCGCGCTTGTTTTCGCGCGTACGCGAGCGCTTCCCGCAAACCGCCCAATTCATCAGCGAGACCATTGGACACCGCTTGTTCACCGGTCCAGACCTTGCCCTGGCCCAGCTTGTCGACGTCTTCTTTCTTCATCTTTCGGCCAGCAGCGACGCGCGTGAGGAACACGTCGTAGAACTGATGCACCTTGTGCTCCAACTCTTTCCGCTCATCGACGGAGAAGGGCCGGAAGATCGACTCCGCGTCGGCACGCTCGTGGGTCTTGTAGGACTCGACGTCGACCCCAATACGACCGAGGATCTGCGCGAAGTCGGCTTTGCCGTAGAAGATACCGATGCTGCCCGTGACGGTCAGCGGGTTGGCGAAAATGCGCGTCGCGGGCGCCGAGATGTAGTACCCACCGCTCGCGGCGGCGGAGGCCATGCTGACCACCGTGGGTTTAGTCTTGGCCGTCAACTCCACCTGGCGCCAAATCACGTCGGCAGCCATTGACGAACCGCCAGGCGAGTCCACGCGGAGCACCACCGCCTTGATTTGTGGGTTGTCCCGCGCCGCTTTCAAACTGTCGGCGATCGTGTACGAGCCAGTCGTCTGCATGCCCAAGAACGGCACCACGCGGCTGCGGCCATCAACCATGTCGCCCTCGACGTAGATGACAGCGACATAGCCGCCATTACCGAACGCCTCGGGCGCGTGGGCGCGGCGAGCATCGGTCAGCACGGGCGTTTGACGACCGGTCAAGTCCCGCACCGCTTTGTCGACCTGATCGTCGAAGGCGACGCCATCAATGAAGCCAGCTTGTTGAGCTTCTTCGGCGATGAAGGGCCCCTTGCCAATCCGCTCCCTGACCTCAGCGACGCTGAGCCCCCGCCCGACAGCGATGCCCTCAGAGAATTGACGCTCGTACTGTTGCAGCAGCTCGATTTTGTCGGCGCGGGAGACGTCGGTCGCCCGGGACTCAGTGAACTGCTCAGGGGCGCTCTTGTGGGCGCCAATGCGGATAAAATCGGCTCGGACCCCGAGGTTCTCCAGCAGCCGCGCAAAGTACAGGTGACGCGAACGAAGCCCGCTAAAACGAATCCCGCCGGCAGGGTTGATCAAGACCTTGTTCACCGCCGAGCAAAAATACAGCGCTCCGCCGCTCGCATCCTCGAGGTGGCAGAGCGTGCGCTTGCCCGCGCGCCGCAACTGAAACACCGCGTCCCTCAGCTCTTGCAGGTTGGCCAGGCTAGCTCCGGGTTCAGTCCGCAGCTCGAACACCACGGCGTCCACGTTCGGCTCCTCGGCGAGCGACCACAGCTGGCGCAACAAGGCCACGTGTTCGCGGGTGCCGGGAGTGGACTCAAGCCGGATGCGAACCGCGTAGCGACCCGGATCAATGGCGCTCCGTTCGCGGAAGTTTCTCACCGCGAAGCTGCTGTAGCCGTTAAACGACGAAGCTTTGTCTTCGCTGAGCCCCGTACCCGTGAGCGCCCCTCCGGTGAGCTCGGCGGAGCCGGTCATGCCGCTAACGTTGACGGACAAGCCCGCCGAAGCTTGCCAGGCTCGCTGCCTGGGGAGCGTCGGGTCGCTGACGGCGAAGTCGCCACGCAGTCGCCCGACGTGAGGCAGGTCCACGCCGAGCACCGCCTTGGGAGTCCAGACGTCTTCGTCTTCGAGATACCGACTTTCGAGGCCCAGCTCGAAGTCATCTTTGCCGGTGGGACGCAGCGCGACGCCAGCCTCATAAGAACGACCCAAGCGCCCGAACAGGTTTCGCGGGGCATTGACGTCATGGGCGACCAACGAAATCGCTAGCGGATCGAACGGCCGCTGGGTGTAGCCGATGGAAAAACTGGTGAGGTCGTTGGCCCACGCACCATCGGAAAACGACCCCTGTACGCTAAAACCCAAGCTGGCGTTTCGGCCAGCAGGAAACGCAAGCCCCCAGGAAAGCCACTGGTAATTGGGAGCCATCAACGGCCCCACGCCGCTGGGTGGTGAAACTAGATCCAATCGAAGCGCCGTGGCGAATTGAAGCAGTGGCAGGCGCCCGGCGAGCGAGACAGCGTGCCCTTGCCAAGGCACGGTGAGCGCTTCGTCCAGATACGTCCCGGTCCAACGGAGCTCCGGGCCAGGCAAGAACGCCAGATTCGCCGGGTTCTTCACGAGCGCCGCGCTGTCGAAGGTCGTCGCCAATGTGCGCCCAGGTTCGGGTAGACGCTCAGGTCGACCGAGGGGCGCTTGGGCGGACGCCGCGCCGGGAATAGCGAGCAGCAGCGCGCTCAAACTGGTCAGTGCGATGGTGCGGTGGATTCCGTGCTTGAGGCTCATTCGATCATTCCTCTGTCTCTGGCGACGAGAGTGATCTCGCCTTGGCGCGCTTCTAATTCTGGATAGTCCTTCACCGGCAAGAAGCGCGAAGCCTTGCCTTGGCGCGGAACCCGCACAAACTGGGTGTCCAAGGTGCTCGTGACCTCGTTCAGCAAGCGCTCAAACTGCACCGCGGGTCTACCGTCGACTTTCTTTTCGACGGTGAAGTAGGTCCAGTCCAGGTCCAGCTTCAGCAGCGCCCGGGCATCCACGTGAAAGGTGTTCGTGCTGAACACGGGCACGGTCGAGGGGTCGAAGGTCTCCGGGATGCGGAACTCCTCGAGCACGACCGAGCGGCCATCGAGACGCACAGGGATGCCGCCCCGATCGCTGCCCAGCTTGTCAACGACCTCGCAGGTCAGCGCTTTGCCGTGTCGAATGTGGAAGCCGATCAGCAGCGGGTCGAGACTGGCGCCGAGGTTATCGATATTAGCCAAGGTCACGTAGCGCCCCCCGCGCTCGACGAACCGGGCCAAGAGCGCGCTTTGGGCGAGCGCTTCAGGCAAGTCACCGTGGCCAGGAGCGTGCAAGCTCGGTTCGCCCGCGTTGTCGAAGAACACGTCGCCGTCGTGGGTCAAGCGGACGCTCAAGCACTGCACGAAGGTCTGCAGGTAGTCTGGATCGACACGCGACCCGAGCGCGTCGGTGATCGCCACGTCGGTCGCGTCGCTAGTCATGAGCCAGAGCGGAAACCTTCGGCCCCCGCGCCGCTCGAGGGTCGTCACTTCAGTCAGACGCAAATCTAGGAAGCGATGTCCCGGGAGCGCTTCGACCAGGGTTTTGACGATCCCGCCCATCCGCGTCGCCATGCCTCCGGCAAGGAGCACCATCGCGCAGTGTCCCCCGCGCAACGCCTCCAGCCCGAGCGCTATCAGTTCCTTGCCCTCATCGCTGCTCGGATCGGGCAGATCGCGAACGTCGCCCGGCTCAGGTGCCGTCACCGCGCCACTGACGACGTTACTGTGCTTCACGTCGCCGGTCAGCCGCTTGGCGAGCTCAACCAGGCGCGCCGGATCGAAGTAGTGGCGCCGTAGCGTCTCGAGGGTGGGTGGAGGGAGGCTCGCGAGCTGCTCATTCAGAGGGCGGGTCATCGGGGCCGAGCGTAGCAGCGATTCACCAGGAGAGTCGCGGGCTTTGCCCTCGATTCAGTGCGTGGCAGCCCGAACGCGACAAACTTCGCGTTCAACGGGCCGGTCCTCATCCGAAGGCGTAACCGGGAGCGAGCGAATCCATAGCCATTCGACCCAAAGTCCCCCATGCTTCCGAGTCTGACGATCCGCGCGTGACGCCCGGCGACGAATCTTTGAGCTCCATGAGATCCGGCCTTCGCCAGCTTGCCCGCTCGATTCCAACTTGGTCGGGTCTCGCTGCCGTGGTCCTCGGCGCAGGTCTGCTGACGGCGTCCCCCGTCTTACACGAGTACTTCGAGACCACTCCGGATATGCTCGGACTCGGGGGTCGACCGCCGAGCTTCGCCGCCGGGTTTCCGCCCAGTATCGCAACTCCGAGTGGCTCAGCGAGCGCCCCGGAGCTCAACCGCCCGAACACCACCCCGAGCTACGCGCAGGCAGCCGCGCGCGAGAGCAGCTACGGCCTCGACGGCAACACGTCCCGTCCCGAGCTAGTGGGCTACAGCGACCCGTTCACGCCAACGATCCCCCCGTTCAAGCGTTCTTACGCCTACGACTCGGTCGACGGCAACCTGCGCCTGGTGGTCGCAGATCCGAAACGAACGGGACTGCCGATCCGAGGTAAGGCGCGCCTCTCCGACGACCAATTCTACGCCGACATCAACCTCACACTCGCCCCAGGCCAGGCCGTGAGGATCCCGAGTGTGGGACCCGGGGCGCGCGTCCTAGCCGCGCGCCTCACCCCGGATGTCCCCTTCGACCTGACCCGAGACAGCGCAGACAATTGGTTCGTGACCACGGAGACGCGCGGTGACTTCCGTTTGATGATGCACCTGGCCATCGATCGCCGGACGTTCGGCGCGGGGTTCCTGGACGTGAGCTGGGAAGCGCTCGCACCCCACTTACCCGACCTCCCCACCGGTATTCACGCAACCACTGAGCCCGTGCTTGAAGCGATGGGCCTCACGCGGGAGGTGCGGCCGGCTTACGCGCTGCGTCGCCTGGTGGAACACTTCCGCAGCTTCGCGCCCGCGCAGGAGCTCTCCGAGGAGCAAGGCGTGGACCTGTACCGGCAGCTCGCGTTGGCCAAGAAGGGCGTGTGCCGGCACCGCTCGTTCGCGTTCGCCGTGACCGCCCTAAGCCTCGGGTTACCAACCCGCTTTGTTCGCAACGAAGCGCACGCCTGGGTGGAGGTCTTCGACTCGGAGCTTTGGCACCGAGTCGATCTCGGCGGCGCTGCGGGCAGACTCGACATGGCGCAAACCAGCGGGCCGCCCCACGCCCCCCCGAGTGATCCGTTCCAGTGGCCACAAGGGAGCGACTCCGGCACACAAATGGCTGCGCGCTCGCTGACCCCCAACGACCCCGCAGGAAGCGCCGGACAGACCGCCGGAGCCAACACTTCGAGCGGTCAAACACCTGAAGCACCTGTGACCATGCCAAGGCTCGCGCCGGGCGCCCCCCGCGAGATCACCCAAGAAATGAGTGAGCGACCTCCGCCGACGGTCGCCCCGATCGAGCCCCTAGTCAGTGAGTCCCAGCCTTCCGTCGTCTCCGTGAAAACTCGCGAAAAACAAGCGACCCGGGGCACGCGCACGCACGTCGAGGGCATCGTGCGTCGAGCGGGTGGCGTGTGCGAACTCACGCGCGTCGACATCCAGCTTCAAAGCGACGGTGGCCAGTGGCACCTCCTCGGCACGCTCGTTACGGACAATCAGGGGCACTACCAAGGCGAAGTTGTCATTCCCCCGACCGTGCCCGTGGGTGACTACGAGCTCTTCGCCGCGACCCCAGGTAGCCCCGCTTGCACCCCGGGGAGCAGCCTGGACTGAGTTCTCGCTTCTTGGGGCGCCGGTGAGCCTCAAGGACTGAGCGCTCAAAGGCGGCACGTCACGAACGTCGTTCAGAGATCGCAAGGGGAGCGCGCGGCTCAACGTGAAGGCGCGAAAAGCGAAAATTCACCGGGAGGTCAGGCGCTCACGGCGTGCCCACTCGCTCGCGGCGCCGCCCGACAGCAGCGAGTACCAGTGCGCCCAAGAGGGTGAGCCCAAGCGTGCTGCGCGGCAGTCCTCGCTGGGCGACCGCGCACGTGATCCCATCGAGCGGCGCCTGGGCTTCACCGTTCACCGTGAGTGCTGCCGTCTTTTCGTCGTCGCATTCGGTCGCGCCGTCGTAGGTGACGACCGCGACGTGCGACCCGAAGGTCAGGGTAGTCCGCCCCGAAGCGGGCTGCCCACTGCAGAGCGCGTCGTCGACGACCTCCGCGACCGTGGTGGCCTCAATCACGCCACTCGGCGGCAAAAATCCGTCGCGCTCGGCGCTCCCGGCGCCGTCCCAGACGGTGTGTTGGTCCCGGCGGCCCCGCACTGTCCCCTTATAGTTGATAGAGGTGAACGACCCAATGACGAGCCGGGCGTCGAATTCGTGAAAGTCGCTCTCAACCCGGCGCACCGCGAAGGTCCCCTGCTTGTCAGCGAAGTCGTCGTAGCTGAGCGTGAAGTCGTCGCCGTCGCGCTCGACGCTGAGTCGCCCGCTCCAGGCTTTTCCCGAAGGGTCGGTGCAACCCTCCTCTTGCCGTCCACCGGGCGCCATCGTCGCTCACCCTCGGGCACAGCGGATCGGGGTAACCTGGCTCGCCCTGGAAGGCTGCAATGTCCTGATGCACGTTGGCGTAGACCCCCACCGCGCTCGCCGTAGTCGCCCAGGTCCTTAAGTGATCCGTGTCCGCAAAGGGAGCGGCGGACTCTTCGCGCGCGCCGCCACAAGCGGCTGCAGCCAAAACGCAACCGATTGCGAGTAACTGCCTACTTGAGGGAGTGGACATAACTAGAGGCCAGGGTGAGCTTCTCCGACCCTGGCCTCCGTGGCAACGGAAAGCGCGACAGCTGGGGCCGCCACCCAGGCGGCACCCCAGCTTTACCGCGCTACTGCCTGACTGCCGGCGGCGCCATCTTGATCGTGGGTGGTAGCTGCTGTCGCAGGGTCCCGGGTAACTTGAACATCAGCTTCGGAGGGGCTTCAGCCGCCTTAATGTAGTAGCCGTACTTCGCGTACGTCTGGACGTACTCGTAGCTCAAGCGCACGTAACCGTCATGGCCGGAGCTAGCGCCCCAGCTGTTCTTGAACTCGAAGTACTTGCCGTCGCGGTCGTAGCCGACCATCAACATGGCGTGGCCGCCGTAAGCACCAGCCGGATTGCCGCCGACCATCTGCACGTCAATCACGCCCGTATCAATGGTGCTGTCACTCCAGTCGGCGCCAGCCACGTACACTCCGAATACCAGGTCGTTGCCCTCTTTGATCAGGGTCTCCAAGTAGTTCGTATTGTTCGCGGTTTGAGTGCCCGTACCACCGAACTCCGTGCCTAAGACCACCTGGGTGTCGACGTGTCCCCACTTGGCGTTAGCTGCGCAGTCGCTCGGCACGCTGATGCTGCAGGCAGGCACGCTGGTCGTGTAGTCCCAATTGGCGCAGACTTTGGAGGCCGTGAGGTACTGCGCCGCTTTCCAGGTTTGCAGACCTTGGTTATTGCAAGATTGATTACCCTCAGCGGCCATCAACACCTCGAACACGTGCTGCTCAGACAGGTCGAACGTGGCGTTGTTCTTCCATTTGATGAACGACTCCAGCCCAGCCGTCGCCGACATGCCCACGCAGGTGTTGCGCGAGCCTTGGTCCTTGATCGGCGTCTGGCGGTCCCTGTGGCTAACAGAAGTGGCCAACAAAGCCGCTAGGTTGGCGGGACGTTTGGTCAATACGAAGGGCGCATCGATGTAGCTCCGGTATTGCGAGAGCGCGGGATCGATGGTGGCTGATTTTGCCTTGAGCTGGGCGCTGGGTTGGGGTTCGGCCGAGACCGCCTCAAGCTGGACTTTAGCGCCGGTCTTCTGCAGGGCAAGCACCGGGATTGCGCCCAGGTAGCTCAGCGACTGCTGTATCTTGCTGGCATCGTAAGCTCGTTTCCCGACCAGGGCCTGTTTTACATCTGGCGCCAGCTGTATGGTGTGCAGCTTCAACTGAGCGGACAACACCGGCGCTTTGACCTTGGGTAAGGGCTGGCTGAGCACGCTGTGCGTGACAGCTAGCGCCAGAGCCGTGGAGATCGCGGTAGTGACGAGTGTTCTTTGAATTTTCATGGTTACTCCCTAATCGTTAATGTATCACTGCTACCGAAGTCGTCAGGGCGGACACTGCCCGCGATGCAGCTTCCAAGCGTCGCACCGCGTTCCGTCTGGAAGCGCGCAGATACCTCTTTCCCCCTGCGGCGTCTGTTCAACCTCATACGTTCCGCCGCGCTGCACGCAGCTGACGGCGGCAGGGTTGGCAAGCCCCTGAGCGGGGCGCCCGCCTTCAGCGTTGGCTGAGGTCTGCGGAGCCGAATGCTCTGAGGCTCGGGTCGTCTTCACCGCGGGCTGTGACACCGCGGGCTGTGGGGCGCACGCTGTCAGCGTCGGGAACAGCAGAAACCCCAAAATCCGCAGACATGCCAACGACATGCGCGAAGCATACATGACCTAGCCGCCGCGCGACCAGTTGATATGGGACCAAGCAGCCTCGAAAATTCGACGTTCCAGTGAAGGCGGCAGGGCTTGACTTGGGCCTAAACGTCGCGCAGAAGCTCGTTCTCGAAGTCCCGGGTTTCTCTAAGACCTTCGTCAACGCACGCTCGGCAAGCGCTTGACACCTGCACGCCGCAGTCGACGTTCTGCGCCTCATTCCGCTGCCTGAATGGCATTTCGACTCCCCAACTGAACAGGAGTGACCAAGTCCGCCCTCTCTTTGGTGCTTGCTCCCGCCCTAATGCAGAGCGGACCACGAGCACCAACACGCCGCGAACGGTGGCTGGTGCCCAGGTGAGCGTTCGTCCTCAGCTTCCCCTAAGCCGTCACCACCCTAGCCATTCGCGCTTGAGCTCCACATCTACGTTAACTTCAAACTGCAGCTTTCCCTTCGTGTTAATGGAGTAGACTCGGGCAGTTGAGGTGGGCCTGTGGTCGTCTTTGTTGAACGACAGAGGCTCTGTCAGTTCCGCAGTGCTTTGGTTCCTGAAAGTCTCCAGTGCCTTCTTGATGTTTTCCCCTGTCGGCACCTCGTCGCCGTCGAGCTTGTCGATAGCGAGCTTTATCATCAGGCCGGAGACGTGTCCCTGAACGTAGCGCACGTTGGCATGCTCGTCCTCGTCCTCTCCGTCGGCGATACGACCCGCTTCATGGTACGCGACAACATCCTCCATACCCGGGACGGTGAGATCGCCAAACGGAGTAAACGGCAAGATCCCGTATACGTTCTTCACGTCAGTGCAATCTTCCTTACAGGTCTCCGCGGTACGTTCGTCTAGGCCATACGTATTCAAAACCATTTTGGCCTTCGAACCCGCGGCAACAAGCGCCTTGTTTAGCTCGGCACAGGACGTCGTCGCGTTACCACACCAGACCCAGTCGACATCGGGATTGTCTTTTACGTACTTCTTGATGTCGGCCGTGTATGAGGCAAACTCTGCGACGTGTGCACGGTAGTCAGGCGCCACTTCCAGGCCGACTTCCGCGGCGTAGTCTTTTCCTGCCGGAATAGGACCGTAACAAAAGTCGGTCTGTTCGCAGTAGAAGAAAGCTGCACGCTTAGCGCCCTTGTCTTTCATGAACTGCACGCCAGCCCGAATCGTCGTCGAGTAATCTGTGCCAGCAAAGAATGTATACGCGCCCCCGGGGGCCTCACCCTTGCCAGCGGTGTTCTCATACTTGACGTCTACAGGAGTCGCTAGGTGACCGGCGTAGCTGCACGGAATGCTCAGCTTCTTGTCTTTCTCTGCGATTGTGTGCAGGTACGTCGCCTCCGGTGTGCACCACAAGAAATACCCAAGCACATCCGCGTACTCCTCGTCTTTGCGCCAGCTTTCGATCTTCTTTTCGTTGACAGCGTGATCGTAGTTTCCGTTGAACGTGTCGAGCTCAATCTTGTAGCCCCCAAAGCCGTTCGTTTTGTTTGTTTCCCGAACGTAGTCTACTATGCCTTTGTTGTAGGGCAGGCCGATATCGCAGGTGGGTCCATCTCCTTCACAACTGATGTTCTTGAAGTGGAGCGTCCCTTTGCCCTCTTTCGAGTCATCATCAGCAGAATCCTTGTCACTGCAAGCCACTCCGGCCCAACCGCAACCGACTGCCAGCAACCAACTGAGCGTACTAATCACCCGTGTCATCTCAATGTGTCTAGTTTTTGCGCTGATCATGAATATCCCTCTCCTTTATAAACGTTCGTCTAGTCAAAATTGATATGCTGCCGTAGCCATCAGGCGCCGACCCTCTCCGTAGTAGGGCACCAACACCGAACCGGGCCTATGATAAGCTGCGTTCAGCAAGTTCTTTCCGTGAACAGAAAGCGTGAGCTGCCGCCAATCCCAGATAACACCTGCGCCTAGTAGCGCAACGCCACCCGTCTTGTAGCGAGCGTTCTCACGTGAGGAGTAGAGGTCACCATCAGTCCCCACCACTGCTTCAAAGCGAGCCTCTTCGGCGACATTGTGTTTCACCTCTGTGTTGTAGTTTACTGTGCCGATGAGACTCAACGCGTCGATAGGCTGCACCTTGAGCACCAAGTCCCCAACAAATGCTGGGAACTTCGTTGGCCCCCCCAGCTGCTTCTCAACGAGAAACTCAGGTGAGGTCGAGGAGAGCGGCTTCGTGAATGAACCATTCACGCGGCCGCTCAACATGCCGTCCAGGCCAGCGAAGGCCAACGAGCCCTCAACCCCCACAGCTTGGATTTCCCCTTGATTGTCGAAGCGATAGCGCCCAGTGCGAGCGTTCTTCTCGAGGTCGAATGTGATGAAGTCTTTTACCCGGTAGTGATATGCGCTCACCTCCGGTTGGATGAATTCGCTGCCTGCATAGCCAACTTGTGCCTCGACGTTGGTAATAGACTGCTGTTTTATCTCAGGATTACCCTCGTAGTGCGAGAAGTCGTTGCTTGAGCGGTAGAGAAATGCGGGGTATACAAACGCGTTCGCGAACTGGCCTTTCAGGTAGAAGTCATTCGGCAGGGGCTGCATGAGCGCGAAGCGCGGGCTGACTCTTGGCTCAAAGCCATCTTTGTGGTCGACACGTCCACCCACTACAATTCGCGTTCCAATGCTGAGCTCAGAGGAAACCTGAGCGTACCCTGCGAGCAGCTGTTCCTGTCCGTCGCCCGCGTGAGTGGTATCCGTGTCTTCGAACTCGGTCGCGGTGAGCGTCGTTCCCTCGTTCAGCATGACTGTGTCTACGCAATAGGTGTCAGCGCCCCCGGGTTGGTTGAAGCGCGAAGGCAGAAAGCCATTCTCCCCATCTACGAAGCAACGGTTGAGCCCATATCCGGTCGCAACGGCATGCTCCGCTTGTGCCCCGATCAATAGCGAGTTCTCCTCGAAGACTCCGAGCGATGGCAGGTCAATGTAGTAGTCCAATGTGCCACCGACACGCTGATCTTCACCAGAGAATCCAAACAGGACAGACTGCTGTTCACGCAGAGCATCATCGTAGGTGGATAACGGCAAACGTTGCGAATCTAGGCTCTGCTGAGTCAAATTCAAAAATGGGTGAAGAACCAATCGACCGATCTCGTCGCTCTTCCCCCAGCTTTTTTCGACATCGAGGTGCAAGCGCTGGGTCCGGTACAGGTCCGCAACTTGCCGATCACGCTCGGCGATCAACATTTGGCGATAGGTCCGCTGCAAGTGGCTAGCCGAGTGCTCGAAAGAGCCACGAATCACAAGCGATTCCGAGGCATCGAACCGACCGCTGACGTATCCAGACAAGTCTTGGCCGCTCGCGCGAATGCCGATGGTGGGGTTGGGCAGTGTGTACGTTTCGCCGTCGACTAACCCATCCGAGTTGTTCACTCCGCGAGCCGGGAACAGAATGCTCTCGTCGCCCTTGGCTTCTAGGCGCGTTCCCTTAAACTCCCAAATGCTCGCGGAGAGGAACAACCCGCGCGTGGCGCCATCTTCGGCGGTGAAGGGTAGGCTGCTAGTGATCCCTGCACGATAGAAGCCGTCGGTGCCAAGGCTCGTATGAACTCGTGTATTTTCGCCGGCCTCTGCGGATCGCGTGATGAGATTGATGACACCCATCAGCGCGTTACCACCATATAAGGCCGAGCCAGGACCGCGCACGACCTCTACGCGTTCGACGTCGTCTAGTGGAACGGACAGCGGAGCCGTTGCGGTGAGAAAATCAGCAATTGAAATTCCGTCTCTGAGCACCACCACGTGCTGCGCTGTGGGCCCGTGGATGCCCCGTATGGCTACGTTGCGGCCATACTGAGCACTCACTTCGTAGAATCCCGGCACGTGCTGCAGGAGGTCTATCAGTTGAAACGCTCCAAGATCGTCGATTTGACGCCTGGTGAATACGGTCAGGATTGAGGGCGACTGCCTAGCGCTCACTGCTCCCTTGCTTCCGGTCACTACCTGGATGTTGAGCAGCTCCTCAAGCGACATCTCGGAGAGATCATCGACCGTATACGACTGTTCGACCTCGGAAACTTCACGTTGCACACCTTCGCTACCCGTAGGCTCTACCGGCCCGGCCACCGTCGCGCTCGTGACCGCGGGTTCCCTGGCTGGAGCGTCGACGGGCGACTCCGATGCATCAAGCCCCGCCGGCTGCGAGTCCGTTGGGACACCACCATCCGCATTCTCGTTCGCGCTTGATTTCGGACTCTTGGTCGCTGAATCCGATGGCTCTGCGGGTGCAGCCGGGCCCACGGCAGTGGGCTCCTCGGGACGCTCTGTGACGGGTCCCTCCTGGGCTCTCGCTGCCAGTGAGACACTGAGGGTTGCGGCCCCCAATAGAAGACTAGACCTCCGGATGCATTTCGCCATTGGCCCATCTACGGTGGATGTCGGCGCAGATTAAGTCCCCTGGGACGATTTTATTGGTCTTCGGGGCGCACTTAGACGGCTGGGTGCATCGGAGCCTCTCAGCGGGTCCGGCTCGAGTCAGTCAGGGCTTCCACAAGCCCTATCGTGAAGTCGGCGCGGGCCGACTGGGCCTAAACGTCGCGCGGAAGCTCGTTCTCGAAGTCGCTGATCTTCTTAGTCAGCTCAAGCACGGTGTTTCGGTGGCGCCGGACCGCGTCTTGGATTTGCGAGGCGACCACCAAGGCCTGAGCCGTGTCTTTGCTCTGCTGCTGGTGCGCGCCGTTCAGCTGGTTAACCATGCCGCTGATGGCCTCAATCGTCTGGGTTATCTGACGCCCCCCCCGCGACTGCTCCTGGCTAGAGCGTTCAACCTGTTGAGCTATCGCGCGCATCTTTTCACCGCTGGTCATGATGAGCTCCGACCCGCGCGCTTGCTCGGCTGTGGCGGCGGCGATCTGCTGAACGGTCTCAGCGATGCGGCCGATTGAGTCGGTGACTTGTTTGCTCCCCTTAGCCTGCTCCACGGTTGCACGCGCGATAGCGCGCACCATGTTCGTGCTCTTTTGTGAACTCTCAAGGATCTTCTTGAGCGCACGCTCGGCGTCGTTCGACACCTGAACGCCGCGGTCGACGTTCTGCGCGCCTCGCTCCACGGCCTGAATCGCGTTTCTACTTTCCGCCTGAATGGTCTTGATCAAATCCGCGATCTCTTTGGTGCTGGCGCCTGCGCGCTCGGCCAGATCTTTGATTTCGTCCGCAACCACGGCGAATCCCTTGCCGTGCTCGCCTGCTTGTGCCGCGATAATAGCCGCGTTCAGCGCGAGCAGGTTGGTTTGTTCAGCCACTTCATCGATCACGTTCAAGATTTGCCCGATGGCATCAATGCGCGAACCCAAGTTACTGATCACGCTCACCGCTTCCTGGCTGCTCTCCTTGATGCGGTAGATCTCGCCGATGGTCTTGAGAATAGCTTCAGCGCCGGTCTCGGCGTCGCGCGCTACTTCTTCCGACAAGCGTGCGGTTTCATTCGCGTTGGACTGCACCTGATCGATGCTGACGTCCATCTCGTTCATGCTGCTGCTGGTCTCTTCCGCGGTCAGCGACAGCGCGTCGACGTTCTTGGCCACCTCCTTGATGGAGAACGTCATCTCCTCAATAGAAGCCACCGACTCGCGGACGCTAGCGCCCAGGTCCCCGATGTTCTCGGCCATTTGATCGTTCGTCGTGGTCATCTCCAAGATGGCCGAGCTCGACTCCTCAGCGCTCGCCGACAGCGCTTCGACGTGCCGTGCAATATTGCCGAGGGCCGCCACCATCTCGCGAGTGTGGGTGCCCGTCTGCTGACCCAACGCGAGGTGGTCTTCGATTTCGGCCAGCAGCGCCTTGGACGCGCTGCCGAGCTGCTGACTCCCTGCGTGTAGGCGCGTCAGCGTCGCCGCGTCTAGAACCCCGGGCGGTGGAGCGTCTTCTATCTGCTTCTTCAGCTGCTTGATGAGCAGCTTCTCTTCGCTCAGCGTCTCCTCCTGCTGAGCCAGCTGCGTCTGCATGTGACTCAGCCCCTTCCACGCCCTGCGCAGCTCTGGGCTGCCGTCGCTCGGGGGTTTACCGGGCTCATCACCTGAGCGCGCGAGATCCAGCGCTTCCGTTAGCTGCGTAAACTCCTTGTTTGCACCGAGCGAGCTCACCACCAGCCCGACACACACAGCGCCTAGTACCCCAAGCGCAAGGATCGGGGCGTCCCCTTCCAACTTCAGAACCATGACAAAGCCGGCTCCAAGAATGGGGGCGATCACGGCGGCCAAGGTCCGAGGGGATAGGTTCATGGAGGAGATCTCTGAGGGACGCTACGACACGCCAGCCTAGTCAGTTTACGGCTAGCTGCCCGGGTTGAAGAGTGGAGAGTCACATTCTTCGCAGTTTTCGACTGCCAGTCAGGCTTTGTTCATTCGGTTATTGAAGCGCGAGCGCCTACAAGGCAGCCGTTCGCGAGTCGGGGGCCAGGACGGGCCCGGTGACCGGCAATCGAACCACGAAGCGCGTCCCCGCGGGGCGGTCCTCGGAATCGATTGCCCCACCGTGCTCTACGACAATGTGCTGAACGATCGATAAGCCGAGGCCGGTGCCCCCCGGCTTCGAGGTGACGTAGGGGGAGAACAATCGAGCGCTGACTTCCACGGGAATACCGGGACCGTTGTCCTCGATCGAGAGTCGCACCCAGGCCCGCTCCGCGTCGCCCGGTGCCGCGGGGTCGTCCCACTGCTCGCAGGCGCTCACCCAGACCCGACCGTCTGGCTGCTCACGCACCGCGTCTAGGGCATTCTGGAGCAAGTTCGTGATGACCTGCATCAGCTGGTCCTTGTCCGCTCGCAGGACCACAGGGGCGTCGCAGTCGACGTCAATGGGCGTTGCCTCGCCTCGATGCAAGCCGACCGCGGAGCGAATAATCCCGCCCAGCTCAACCTCTTGGGGGTTGGGTGGCGGTAGCCGGGCGAAGCGAGTGAACTCGTTCACGATGTTCGCGATGCGGGTGACCTCCTCCAGAACGGTCTGCGAGGCTTCGTCGAAGTAGGCTTCGAAAGCTGGGTCGTTCCGTCGGCGCAAGCGTCGCAGCGTCTCCATCGCCGCGCGGATGGGTGCGAGCGGGTTCTTGATCTCGTGGGCGACCCGTCGGGCGATCTCGCGTTGTGCCGCAATCCGCTCGCTCGCCGCTAAGCGCCGCCTGAGCTCCGAAAGATCTCTCAGCGCGCGGTTGAAGGACTCGGCGAACTGCTTCAACTCTTTGCCGCCGCGGGCCTCAATGGGCTTCGGTTCACCGGTTAGCAACAAGCCCGCCTGCTTCGAGAGCGCCTCCATGGGTTCGGCGAGGCGCCGCGCAAACAAGAAGCCTAACAAGAGTGAGAGCGCCAGGGTTCCCGCTCCCCAGCGGAGGATGGTGCCGTTCAGCTCAGTGATCGCCGCGTTGAACGCGTCCCGCTTGGGCCAGGCAAAAATTTCGGTCCCGGGCAGCTGTGAGAGCGTGAAGACGCGGGTCGCTGGATCCTGACTCCGGGTCAAGGCCAAGTGCAACCCTTGCGTGCTCGCCACCTGCTCAAGGATCGAAGCGAAGCGCCGTGTGGCCCGCAGCCCAACCCCGAAGCCCCCGCTCAACTTCACGCAGTGCGCGCCGAGCTGTGTCTGCCCAGCGTGAGTCTCTAAGCGCGCGCGCTCGCTCGACGCGCGAAGCAAGGCGAGGCTTGGCTGGGTAGAGCCGACCAGCGCCGTATCGTGAGCCCCGAGCACCTTTCCGGTGTTTGTGAACATCACGAACTCATCGAAGCCGAAAGTTTTTTGGGTTTCGGTCGCGAGGGCGCTCAGCGGGTACTCGCGGTCCGTCGGGACCCGTCCCCGCCCCGCCTCCAGATCGACCAGCGCCGAGTTGACCATTTCGCCGTGAGCGCACAGCGGTCCGAGCTTCGCCGGCAAATCAGCGACCTCGCGTTCGAGCTGCGCACGGAGGCGCTCAGTCGCGACTTCGAACTGCTGCTCGAACTGCTGCTGCTCAGCCGAGTGCCAAGCGCGCCGGACCGCGAAGCTTAGACCGACTGAAATCAGAGCGACGAGCAGGCTGATTGCGAGCAAGAAGCGCAGCCCAAGGGACATGCGCAGTGATTAACCCAAGCGTTCGGGAAGGGCTAGTCACCCGCTTGGCTAAAGCGCGCGACCAAGAACTCCTGAAGCGCCTTCCCGGAGCGGCCCCAGTCGGCAATCAGCAACTCAGCGGGCGTCTGCCCCTGCGCCACGAGGCGCTGCAGAGGTTCCAGGTAGCGCGCGTCTGCAGCCTGGGGCGCCAAGCGAGCTAGCCCAGCCGCGGCGATGTCGATCAATCTTTCCACTGCATCCCGAACGCGGCCCCCGTCAAACGGCGTCGCCAGTCCGCTCACGGCGACCGCCCGATGAAGGGCGCCCACACCCACGGGTGACACCTTGGCCGCGAGCTCTCTGGCTTGTTCGAGGGCCAGCGGGTCGTAGCTCAGTCCGACCAGCAGCGCCGGCAGGCTCATCGCCAGCTCAGCCGGCAGCGTGTCCGCGAAACGGATCTCCAGGGTGTTCTTCAAGCGGATCTCAGGAAACAGCGTCCCCAAGTGCAGCTTCCAGTCCGCAGGCGTGGCGCGGTGGCCCTCAAAACCGTCCCGCATGAAGGCGCGGAAGGTTTGCCCCGTATTGGCGACCACTTGTCCATCCCGAGTGAACAGAAACATACCGGCGTCAAGCGCCCACTCAGCATAGTCGGCGTAGCGCGGATTATCGAGCGTCCACAGCTGCTCAAGTACGCCGGAACGCGCCGGGTCCATGTTGAGCCAAACATCCAGCCGCTCACCCAGGCGCTCGCCGCGCGCCCCCTCAATGAACGGCGAGTTCAGGAAAGCCGCGCGGAGCAGCGGCGTCAAACGAGATAACGTCACCAGCTTGAGCATGGCGTCGTGTTCACTGGAGTAGTCCAGGTTCACCTGCACGGTCGCCGTTCGCAGCATCATGTCTACCCCACGCGATCCACGCGTGGGCAAGTAGCTCTTCATGATGGGGTAACGCCGCTTCGGCACCCAGGGCAGGTCCGCGTGTTTTGCCCAGGGGTGAAACCCCACGTGCAAGAACGCGAGGTCAAACTGGTCCTGCAGAACCTTCAACTCCGCGTTGTGGCGAACCAGCTCGGCTTCCACCTGCGCTAGCGTGAAGTGCGGCGCGCCCGACAGCTCAAATTGCGCTCCGGGCTCCAAGGTGATCGAAGCCCCTTCGCGCTCAAGCGAGATTGGAGGCCCGCCCGGGACTTCTGCTTTGGCGGACCAGCCGAAGTGCTCGCTCATGTAACTGAACAACCCCTCCGCCCCGCGTGGACCCGCGTAGGGCATCGGCTGGAACGTTGTGCGGTCCACCACGAACTTCTCTGCCTCCACTCCAACGCGGAACTGCTCCGCGGGTTTTTCTGAAGCTCTGAAGACCTCAGTGAGCTGTTCGCGTGTTGTGAGTGGGCTGTTATCGGCGAGCATGGCGGGGATTTGCACTGGACGTCAACGTACGCACCGTGGGCACGCAAGGTAACTGCTGCGTCACGGAAGAAGAGAACAAAAAGCTCCGCGCGGGGATCCCTAGCCCGCGGGGTGCAGCGAAGCCCCGTCCCGTACCCCGGCAGGGACCTCAATCCGCAGGCCGGGTTTGCCTAGAAAAACTAGCGTCGCTCGCGGAGCCCGCGGGCCGGGGGCAGCGCTGTGCTCGGTCCGAGCATCGGCGGTTAATTTTGCCCCTTCGCCGCTGGGTAACGCTCGCGATTTCTAACAGCGACTCGCTTGAGTTACAGAACCCGACTTCTAGTTACTTTTCAGCGACCACAAGCGGCCAAGAGTGGCGCTGTGAAATCAGCGTGGACGGTGAAGTCGCCGCTGGGTTCGACATGCACCTGCGCCCACTGCACTGGTTACCAAACACCGAAGCGTCTGAAATCGACGTTTTCGCGGAGCTCGCTCAGGCCCAGTCTTCCTCTTAGTACTGGTGGCTATAATTTTGAAGCTGCACCCAAGTGAGCGCGCCGCGGCGGGCGTTTGCGCTGAGCCGCGGAACGTTTCAGGTGACCGCGCCTCGTCGCGCCGATAGCCTCCAAGGATGCACGACAAAGGCGACGCCAACGATCGGGCGGGTTTTCAAGGCACGGGGCGAGTTGGCCCAGTCCCCGCGGGGGCGCCCCTCGGTCGAGTCAGGGGGGTTTGGCGTTTGGGTTCGGTCGCGCCCTGCGCCACGTGGCTCGGCATTGCCATGCTCAGCGCGGCGTGCAGCCCAGCGTCTGAACCACCCGATCCCGGCCCCGCCACGGCGGGGAGTGGCCCATCGAGCCCTACAATCCCGACGGTAGTCCCCAGTCCGCCAGCAAGCGCAACGGGCCCCTCCGCTGGCGCAGGTGGGGCTGCTATCCCGCCAGCCATGGCCGTAGGTGGCGGCGATGCGCAGGGCGGCGCGGGCGACGGCGGAGGAGGCGCCACCAGTACCAGTGGAGGAACCGCTGGCGCTCCCGCGGGGGGCACCGGGGGGATCTCAGGCGCTGGCGGAGCCGTAACGGGTGCACCCCCGGGCACTGGCGGCCCGGCGTTGCCATGCGATCCCTATGTGTTCTGCGAGAACTTTGAGAGTTACCCGCCGGGACCGATCGCGCCCAACGTCCGCTGGACCTTGCATCAGGGGGATCGCTTAAAGGTCGATGGCGTACGCCCCGCCCGTGGTCTGCAAGCGCTGCACGCTGACTGGGGTGTAGGTGCGGACAAGTTTCAGCGCATGCGGACCGAGGCTCCATTCCCCGCGCTTGCTAAGCAGCACTACGGCCGCGTGTTCATGTATTTCGACAATATCCCGGACAAGGTCGAGTATCGCCACTGGGTGACCCTTGAACTGATCGGCAATTCCCCAGTCTGGACCCGGGTGATAGCCGGCGAAGGCGGCAACGTGACCACGAAGAACGAGTTCATTCTCGACCAGGTCGAGAAACCGACGGCCCAGGGCGGCAATGACAAACGCGCTGATCGCGGCAGGTCGGACTTTCACTTGAGTGAGGGCAAGTGGCACTGCCTGGAGTGGTTCTACGATAGCGTCAACGACATCTATCAGGCGTGGGACAACGGCGAGCTGCTGGTCACCTGGGATTCGAAGGTCAACAAGAACCAACCCTATTACGACTACGCAGAGCCCACGTACATGTGGTTCGGCTTCCTCGACTTCCATCCCAACCAAGCGGACTGGGACGTCCACCTCGATGAGCTCGTGATGCACACCGAGCGAATCGGTTGCGACAAGTAGTTCAATAGCCGCGCCGTGCTGCGGAGCGGGTGCGCTGTGCCTCAGCGCACCCGCTCCGCAGCACCAGTTCTGCGCGTCCGGCCCCTAAATATCTCTGCGTAAGTTTCGCGGGCTCTTCGCGTCACAGCCACCCGCCAGCGATACTGGTCTCGGTCGACATTTTTGTGAGTGGTTTGGAAGGCCTCAAGGCATAGCTGTAGGCGCCTTCGCGCAGGTCGTCCAGCTTGGGTGCGGGAGACCTTGAGTGGCTAAGTCGTTGGAGAATTCGATGCCTTCCGATCAGTGGTTTCCCAGACGCACATTTCTGCTCGGTGCGGTGCTGTTCGGCACGGCGCTGTTCACCTTCGCCGCAGGTTGCAACGAGCCCCCCGCAGACTCGGCAGCAGCGGGCGGCGCGGCACCTGGTGCTCCCGTCACCGGCGCTGGGGGCGAGGCCACGTTCGGCGGAGCCGGACCCACCACACCAAGCCCGCAGCCCACAGCTGGGACAACCGTCACCGAAGAGACGTGCGCTCCCGTCGCCGATCCGGGTCCCGCAGTATTGCGATCACTGACCCGCGCTGAGTACGTCAAGAGTGTCGCCGCGCTCACGGGCGTCGACCCTGAAGCCTCGGGCCTCCTGCCGCAACCCGATCGCCAAATCACCACGTTTCAGCGCACCTCCGAAAACTTCTCCCTAGAGACGCGCGCCGTCCGGGGGTACCTCGACGTCGCTGAAGCCGCCGCGACCAAGATGTTCGAGACCCCTGAATCACGCTCTAAGTACCTGGGATGTGAACCCACTCTGGCGGACGGGGCCGCCTGTCTGAGCCAGTTCGCGGCGCGGTTCGGCCGCCAAGCGTTTCGACGCCCCCTGGACGCGACGGAGACCGCGAACCTGGTCGCGCTCGCTCAGTCAGCGGCCGTCGACGTCAATCCCTATGCCGGCGCGGCCCTCATCGTCGAGGCATTGCTCCAGTCTCCCAGCTTCTTGATGCACGTCGAAGTGGGCCGCCCGGAAGCGCCCGGCCTGCGACGCGCCCTCACGGGGTTCGAGCGCGCGTCGCGCCTGTCCTATTTGCTGCTCGGCACAACCCCGAATGAACAGCTGCTGGCTGCTGCTGAATCCGGGATGCTCGACGATCCGGCCCAGGTGGAGCAGCTCGCCCTAACTCTGTTGGAGGATGAGGGCGCGCGCGCCAGCTTGCGCCCGTTCTTCCAGCAGTGGCTCGGCATCTCTTCGCTCAAGGATGCCGCTGTGAACGTTCAGCAGTACCCGTTGTGGAGTGACAGCCTGAGGGCGTCCATGACGGAAGAAACAACCCGACTTGTTGAGGACTTCGCGTGGACACCCGGCAGGAGCTTCGCTGACCTGCTCACCGCCAAACACTCGTATATCGATAGTAACCTCGCCAAGCTTTACGGCATGACGCCCCCTGCCGCAGACTTCGCGCAGGTCTCGCTAGAGGGTACGAAGCGCTTCGGGCTCTTGACACAAGCGAGCTGGTTAACGGTGATGTCGGGCGGCGCGGTCACCCCAATTCGCCGCGGCAAATTCATCCGGTCGAGCTTGCTTTGCGCACCGCCTATCCCGCTGCCGCCCAATGTTCCCGAGCTAGAACCGACGAAGCCCGGCCAGTCCGAGCGTGAAGTGCTCGAGCATCACCGCAGCAGCCCGGCTTGTGCTGGGTGCCACGAGTACCTAGACCCGCTCGGTTTTGGTTTGGCGCGTTACGACGGCATCGGCGCCTATAGAGAGGTCGACGCTCAGGGGCTCACCATCGACGAGTCCGGTGAGTTCGCTTACGACAGCAATCCGAACGTTCGGCTAGTCCCCGCTGAAGCCTTCGTCGGTCCCGGTGAGCTCTCTCAGCTGCTCACTCAGACCAGCGCTTTCCAGGCGTGCGTGGTCGAGAAGCTGTTCGAATATGCGCTCGCTCGACCAGAGCCGAATCGCTGCATTTCGCAGCCGGTAAAGCGGGCGTTCGCCGACTCTGGTTATGCGTTTCGCTCAGCGCTAGGCGCGCTCGTTCGCGCCGACGCTTTTCTTTATCGACGAGATCCGCTGCAGGAGGTTGCACAGCCATGAATCGAAATCGTCTCTCACGACGCACGGTGCTCCGAGGTTTTGGCGCCAGCGCATGCATAGGCCTGCCGCTGCTTGAAGCGATGATTGACGGTCGGGGCAACTGGTACGGCGCGACCAGCGCGCAGGCGGCGACCCCAGCACCTGTGCGCTTCATGTTCTTTCATATCCCGAACGGCATGTCGGCCACCTCGCTCGAACCATTCACCCCCAAAGGGACAGGCAAAGGCTACCCGTTGTCCCCGACGCTGCGTGACCTCACGGACTTCCGCGACAAGGTCAACGTCCTCACGGGCTTGCGTCACACCGCTTACCATCTCAGCCCTGGTATGGATGAACACGCCAAGTGCACTGGATCCCTGCTCACGGGTTTCCCGGTGACGCTTGAGACCGCGAGCGGCCGCACCCTCGATCACCAGCTGGGCGATGCGTGGGCGGCCGCGGGCTACACTGGCAAGCCCACATTGAACGCGATCTGCGATGCATCCAAGCCGGGCATCGGAGCGGACAAGCCCCCCATCTTCAACTCCTGGGGAGCCAAGTTTCAGCGCACCGCCCCCATCTTCGATCCGTTCACCTACTTCAAAGAGATCTTTGGTGCCGACGCTGGCTTGACCACGATGGTCCCAGGCAACACCGTCGGACAGAGGCAGAGCAGCCGAAAGGCTGTGCTCGATTTCGTCAAAGCGGACGCCGAGGCGCTGAAGGCGAAGCTCGGTAGCGCCGACAGGCTTCGGCTCGACTTACACCTGACCCGCATTCAGGAGCTTGAGCAAGAGGTGCTCGCGGTTCCGAACGATTTACCCAGCACGGCACGCACCCAGGCTGAACGTGATGAGTATGAGGCACTCACCGCCGGTCCAGCAACCAATGAGGTCCGCGTCAAGGCCATGGTGAAGCTCACCGCGTTGGCTCTGCAGCTCGACCTCAGCCGCGTCGCGATCCTGCAGTATGGATGGCCCTTCGGCAACTACGTCCTGCCCGCAGAAGCGGGCGTCATGAACAAACAGGGCGGTGGCGGCAATGGTGACGGCGACCACGGCGCTTCGCACATGACGGACGATGCCTACCTGCCGTGGGTGCAATACAAGGTGAAGACCTTCCGCTACCTGCTGGAGCTCATGGACGCCGCTGAAGAAGTCGGAACCCCGGGCGGCACGCTACTCGGTAACTCCGTGACGCTCGGCACGAGCGACGTAGGACTCGGCAGCCACAATACTGAGCGTCACGGCGTGATGCTCGCTGGCACAGCCGGCGGAAAGATCGCGACCGGCATGCACCAGGAGTTCGCGGACAAGACGCCCATCAACAACTTGATGCTCAAGCTGGTGGAGCTGATCGCCGTGCCCGGAATGACAATGCCGATGTTCGGGATCGACGGCACGTCGCCGCTCGCGCTCGCCACGCCCTAAACGCCCCGGACGCGTTACAGTGACTTCGCGCCGCCCGAGCCGTCGGGCGCGCGCTCAGATCGCCGCACACGCCGCGTCGCAGAGCGCGCTGCCCTCGCAACGGGAAGTGCAACCACGCCCGCGGCAGCTGCCACGGGTGATAGTGCCGCACAGTAACGAACTCCGCTAGCGCACGCTCGCGACGAACTTGCGGTCGAATAAACGCACGCGCCGCATCAAGAGGTCGAGCAGGAACACAACGAGTGCGGCAAAGATGAACTTCTGCCACAGCTGTTCATGGTAGGTCAGCTTCTCTTCACCGGGATCAAACAGTTCCTGAGGCGTGGGATCGACGCTTCCCCGACCGGCCGACGCGGCGCGCTCTAGGCGGTCGATATCGGGTTCAAAGCTCGAATACTCGCGGGGGTACGGGTACGAAATGTTGCCGAAGCTGTCGCCGACCTTGCCTAGGGAGCCGTCCTCTTGTTCTTTGAAGTGCTCCGCGTGCAGGGTGAAAGCGCCGTAGCGATCGAGTCGAAAGTCTGCTTCGTAGCGACCAGGCGCGGTTTGTTTCATCGACACCTCACGCCGATTGGCCTTGTCACCAAGGCCTTGCACATACAGCTTGGCGCTAATCCCGTTGTCGAAGCGGTCGTCGGCCGTGAACGCGTCGACAACCGCTTGCACCCGGTCGCCGGCGACGCGAGTACTCATGTCTAGTTCGCGGCGATGTTTGTGCCTCATGTGCTCACGCACCAGCTGGCCCCAGAAGCGGCTGAATCCGGACCAACGCAGCCAGTCCACCGCCCAGTTATTCTTGACGTCGCTGGTCCACGCGACGCTGTGCCCAAGTCCGACACGCCAGCGCGCCAAAATAGGTTCCCCCTTGTCGCTGACCAAAATGGACTGCGCGGGCGGACCCTTCATCTGTGTGGCCACGTAGCCGTGCAACAGAGGCGCCGTATTGATCGCCATGCCGGAAAGAAAGTCTGCGTTCCCGCTCTGGATGACGGGGAACCACTCCTGCACCGCGGCCCCACGCGAGATCATTTCCGTCTCGCGGGTGAAGATGCGCGGCAGGCTGTTCGGATCGGGCACGTGATGATATCGGCCGCCTCCCGCCTCGGAGATCTGGCGCAGAAAGTCTCCATCAGCGCCGTCACCTAGACCCACGGTCGTGACGGTGATGCTCTCGGCGAGCATCGCTTGCACCAGATCTCGGATGCCCTGCGTGTCGGCGCGACCGTCGGTCAGCAGGATCACGTGCTTCTTGCGAGCTTGGATAACCGAAATATCTTGGTAAGCCATATCCAACGCCGGGAAGATCGACGTCCCCCCACCCGGCTGGATCTGCATGATCTCATTCTGGATGCGAGCCCGATAGCGAGCGGGCTGCGGTTTCACATAGCGCTTCGGAGTGGAGTCGAACGCGATCACCTCAACGAGGTCATCTCCCTGCAGCGTGCCCACCGTCGCGCGGCAGGCCGCTTTGGCCATCTCCATGGGCAAACCGCTCATCGAACCGGACCTGTCAATGACGAGGGCCAACGCGACGCTCGGCATCTCCTTGCGGCGCTCGGCGTCCATCCGCAC
>JBDKJZ010000010.1:0-29243 GCA_039796375.1 Pseudomonadota bacterium | reverse complement strand
CCCGGAGAAGGACTACATCCGCTTTCAGCCGGCGAACGTCAACATGGCGCCCATCCTAGTGCGTGCGACGGACTTCAAACCCACGATGCTACTCGGCGTTGTGGTCGGTGTTTACCGTCGCCTCTAAGAGCTGAAGCTCAGCGCAATGCGTGGGTCGCGCGTTGCAAGCGCTGTGGTCGCGGTGTTTACCGTCGCCTCTAAGAGCTGTAAAGGGGGCGACGACTGCGGCCTTTGCGCCACCCAATCAGCTGTAGTAGATTCTGCTGACTTTGGGGCCGCGGGGTCAGCGGGCGCTGAGCGACAGCTCAAGCTCTCGCGCAGACAGCGCCCCAGAGCACACCGAAAAATGAGTGAGTGTGGCACAGTGTGCGCGATGCCGTGCCCAGCGCGTGGTGGGGCAATACAAAGCCTCCTGCTCCGTTGACGACACCTTTCGGCCGCTGATAGCCTGCTGTGCAGGGCTGTCCGCCGGTGGCCGATATCTTTTGGGCGAAATGGCTAAACACTCAATGGCACGCTGCACCACTCCTATTCTTGGGCTCACATTGCTCGGTCTCGCGCTGCTCACCGGTTGCGGCAACGCGATTTATGCGGTGCAGGTCAGCTCAGCATTGAGCAAGGTTGAGGAGGCTAAGGAGCTCGGAGCGGAAGACCTCGCGGCCTACGAGTACTACATGGCGGTTGAGCACCTGACGAAGGCCCGCGATGAGGCTGCAAGCGCCGACTACGGCGACGCTATCAACTACGCTGAGAATGCCGAAGAGCACGCGACCAAAGCTATTCGGCTAAGTCGGGATGCGCACCGTGGAGCGGGCCGTTGAGTTCGTGGTTTGGAGCGGGTCTGCGTGGTCCCCGATGGAGAACGAGCTGCGGCTTGCTTGGCTGCGTGTTGGTCGTTGGTTGTATCAGCGCTCCTAAGCTACGTGGCCAGCACGCAGCGCTCGATGAAATCGCACAGCAGGCGGCGCGCAACGGGGCCATTCGCTGCGCCCCGCGCGAACTGGCCCTGGCTAGAAGCCACCTCGATTTTGCGCTGACCGAGTTGGACCAAGGGTTCACTTCCAAAGCCGACCATCACCTGCAAGTCGCGGAGGCCAATGCACACGCTGCGCTATTCTTGTCGCCTCCGCAGCACTGCACCGACCGCCAGATCATTATCGAAGCGAAGCCGGGCGATCGGGACGGTGATGGATTTGTCGATCCGCAGGACAAGTGTCCGGACGCTCCGGAGAACTACAACCTATTCGAAGATGAAGATGGTTGCCCCGACGACCCGGATACCGACGGGGATGGCCTCCCCGACTTGACTGACAGCTGTGAGCTGATCGCGGAGGACAAGGATGGCTACCTCGACGAAGATGGCTGCCCGGAGCTCGACAACGACCTGGACGGCATTTTCGACAAGGACGATGACTGCCCAGTCGAGGCGGAGGATCCGGATGGTTATGAGGATGAGAACGGTTGCCCAGAAACGGACAACGACAAGGACAAGGTGCTCGATCTTCGGGACCTGTGCCCGAACGAACCCGGTTCCGTAGATCACGAGCCGCTCGGGTGTCCCGTGAAGCCCGCGCTGGTCGTGGTGACCAACTGTGAAGTGAAGATCACTCAACAGATCCACTTTGAATACAATAAGGCCACCATTCGACCCGAGAGTTTCCCGGTACTCGACGCCGTAGCGGACGCGCTCCGCACGAACACGACAATCAAGCTTGAGGTCCAGGGTCACACGGACAATCGTGGCAGCGCCGCCTACAACAAGGACCTGAGTCAACGGCGCGCCGCGTCGGTGATGGAGTACCTGCGGCGGAACGGCATTTCGATCGACCGTCTCGCTTCGCAGGGCTACGGTCTTGAAAAGCCTCTGGTCGCCAACGACAGTGATCGCAATCGCGCCCTCAATCGTCGCGTCCAGTTCGTCCGCACTGAGGGCGTCCGCGAAGAGTGCAAGAACCCCTGACGTGCAAAGCGGGGCGCTTGCTCTCACCGCAGATAACCTGCGGAGGAGCCGACGGTGCTAGCGCCTTCGCAACTTGACCGTTCAATGATCCCCTCGCCGCAGGAAGAACTCGCATTCCTAGTCCACGCGCTCCGGGCCCACGTCGAGTGGCTCGGCGCGAGCGGTGCCTCAGGAGCCATCAAGTCGAACGACGCGTGGCTTGAGCTGCGCCGCGAGCAGTACCGCACTACGGAGTACCTGCACGGCGAGACCACAGCGGAGTCTGCGCTGGCCGCCGAGCCCCAGGGCGCGTCGGATGGGGAATCGCTGGAGGAAGCCCACCTCAGCGAACCTTCGCCCCCAGAACCGTCTCAGGCCCCGCTGAACTCCCCGACTACCTCTCTGACGCCCGCAGCCGCAGTGCTCCACGCTCCGAGCGTGAAGGAGCTCCGGCCCTACACCTCAGAACCAACGATTCGCGTGGTTCAGAGCGTCCCTTTGCGCAAGAGCGTCACCCGCGATTGGCGTGAACAACTGACCCCGCTTGAGCAGACTGCTGAAGCAAAGCGTCAGCTCACCCTGCTCCGCGAGGAGGTGCAGTCGTGCACTCGCTGCGCACTCCACGAGGCGCGCACCAACACGGTGTTCTCGCGCGGCAGCGGACGCAGCGGAATTTGTTTCGTCGGTGAAGGCCCCGGCGCGGATGAGGACGCAGAAGGGCTGCCTTTCGTTGGCAAAGCGGGACAGTTGCTTGATCGCATGGTGTCGGCAATGGGCTTCGATCGCGACGACGTCTACGTCTGCAACATCGTCAAGTGCCGACCGCCCAACAACCGCAAACCCGAGCTGGCGGAAATGTTAGCGTGTAAGCCCTTCATTCACGACCAACTGGAGCTAATTCAGCCCCGCGTGATTGTCGCTCTCGGCGCGACCGCAGTCCACGGTCTCCTGGGCTTGGGCATGGGGATCACCCGATTGCGCGGTGAATGGCGCCTCTACCGGGGCAAGACCCCGGTGATGCCCACCTTCCATCCCGCCTATTTGCTGCGCAACCCCGACGCCAAGCGCGAGGTCTGGTCGGACCTGCAGCAGGTGCTTAAAGAAGTCAGCCTGCCGGTTCCGGGGCGTGAGTGAACGTCCAAGACAGCCGCCGCTGCGGGATAACTTCAGGGCCGGCCATCGGGGTTCTGTTTCAGCGGCGGCCGCGCGCATCGCGTTTTTTTTGGTGGGGTCTTTGCCGCTTTGGGCAGCCATGCCCGGGGACATTCCCGTTCTTGGCTCGTTCGGCTCCCTGCTTCGAACAGCTCTAAGCCTCGCCTGCCAGAACGATCCCGCGCGCGCGTTCGCTCCCGGGGGTGAACCGCTTGCGGTGTGCGCGCGCTGTAGCGGGCTGTACTTCGGACTCGCGGCGGGGGCGCTCGTGCTCCGACCGCGCCTGCGCCGCGCAGCCGCTTGGGCCTGGCTTGGGTGTGGGCTGTTCGTCATGGGGCTCGATGTCGCAACCGAACAGCTGCTCATGCGGCCTCCGAGCGCCACGCTGCGACTGGTGACGGGGCTACTGGTCAGCTACCCCGCGCTGCTACTCGCGCTCGCCGTTCACCCAGGTAGGCGAAGCGGCGACGCAAGCTGAGCCGCGCGAGGCGCGGGACGGTGGAGGGATTAGTGATTGGCCGCAAGCCATCGCTCGGCATCGAGCGCCGCCATGCAACCGGTCCCCGCAGCGGTGACCGCCTGGCGATAGTTCCAGTCGGCGACATCACCGGCCGCGAACACACCTTCGACGCTCGTACGCGTGCTACCAGGCTGAACCTTGAGGTAACCGTTGTCGTGAACCTCGAGTTGTCCTTTGAATAGGTCCGTCATCGGCGTGTGGCCGATCGCGACGAACATGGCGTCGAGTTCGATCACGCGCTCCTCATTGGTCTTCAGGTTCTTCACGCGAACCCCGGTCACGAACCCCTTCTCGACATCCAAAACCTCAGTCACTGCGTGGCTGTACAAGATCTCGATCTTGGGATTCCGAGTCACGCGATCTTGCATGACCTGGGAGGCGCGAAATTCGTCCCGACGGTGGATCAGAGTCACCTTGCTGCACAGGCCCGTGAGGTAGGCCGCTTCTTCCATCGCCGTATCGCCGCCACCGATCACACACACGGCCTTGTTGCGGAACAGCGCCCCGTCACACACCGCGCAAGCGCTCACACCGTGGTTCTTCAGCTTCTCCTCGGACTCGAGCCCAACATAGTTGGCGCGTGCTCCCGTCGAGATGATCAGCGTCTTCGCCAGGTGCAGCTCATTCTCGTCTTCGCCCACCCAGACCTTAAAAGGGCGCGAACTCAGATCGACCTTCTGCACGTCTGCGGTGATCAGGTGCGTGCCTTGACGCTCGGCCTGAGCGCGGAACTTCTCCATCATCTCGGGGCCGGTCACGCCTGTCGGAAAACCGGGATAGTTCTCGACCTCGGTGGTGAACATCAGCTGCCCGCCGGGCACCAGTCCGCCCGCGTTGAACCCCTCAACGCAAGTGGGATTCAAATTGGCTCGCGCCGCGTAGATGGCGGCGGTGAGACCGGCAGGGCCGGAACCGATGATCAGGACGTTGTGTAATTTGGGCTCAGTCATTTGTTGTCGTTCTCGATTGGTGGTGTTGTCAGAAGGTCCGCCTGGGTTGATTTTGGACCTCCGGCGATTGCACGACGTTCAGTCGCGGATGGGGTTAGCTTTGAGGGCGGCTCTGCCCTCCTTGACGTAGACGCTAAACTTTACCTTCTGCACGTTGTGGCGCTGCACAATGGCTTCGCGGTTCTTGCGCAAGGTCCCCTCGAACTTCTCGTAGGTCAGTCCCTCGTTGGGTTCGCCGCACTGCTGCTTTAGGGCGACAAATTGTTCGAACACGCTCCGCCATTCCGCGTCTTGACCCTCCTCAGGATCGGAGGTCGACACGCCCGCTTCGGGCATCGTCTGCGCGAGCGCGCCACCCCGCCGCGGCGCCTGGGGCAGCCTGGGAGCCGGTGCTTTGGGCACCGACGGCGCGCTCTGTTGCGCCCCAGGAAGAACTGGTGATGTGGCGGGGTCTGGAAAACTGAACGCGCTCATCGCAGGCTGATCCCCGGCGTCGCCAAGCACTCGGTTCAGATCGGCCGCGCGCCGCGTGGAGCCTCCACCCTTCGCCGCGGCGTGGTCGATGCCGTCATTGATGTTGCTAGCGATCTTGCGATAGACACCAGTCAGTTGGCTGGCTTGCATCTGCCCGACCTTGCCTGACGCCACGTCCATAGCTAGCGCCATGAAGCGATTGAGCGGGCGCGTATGCTCAAGAATGGTGAACAGCAGCCCGAGACCAAAGCCCAGCAGAAGTACCAGCCCCACCACCAACCAGTTCGGTGACGCCTTGTCTTTATCGTCCGCCATTTGGAAGAAACTAAACGGTGTCTTCACGATCTTCGCCTCGCGCCCCACAGCGTAGCCGGCTCCACGCGCCCAGGCCTCGCCAGGTAGCTTCGCGTAGACCACGCCGAAGCTCGGCGTCAGGTAACGGGGACTGCTCCGGCCTTTTGCGGCATAGTCCGGGTCTTGCGACTTCAGCTGCTCGAAGTCTTGAACAATTCCGTCGAGCTGCGAACGATCGAAGCCCTCGGGGGCCCCAGAGGCGATGCGCTCGTCGTTGCTGTAGAAAGCGACTGAAGCGCCGGTGCGCTGGGAGATCTCTCGCGCGAAGTCGTCGTCGATCTTCTTGATCCCCAGCACCGCTCCCACGGGCTCGCCGCCAGCGGAGAACTCAACGGGCCGCGCGACCGCCAGGTAGAGCCCATCCCAGCTGAGAGTGTCATCGCGAATGTACCCGTGGAGTGCATCAGCGACGACCGGGTAACCACCCAGCTCAAAGTTGGGGTCGGCCGTCGATTGCTCGTAACCCTGCTGCCCGACGACGCGGCCGTGCTGATCGATCACGAACACTGCGTCCAGCCCGAGTTCTGCCGGGATCTTCTCAGCGATCTTAACCACCTCAGAGGTCGCTCCGTCACGGGCGGAGCGCGGTACCTCTTTTTCGCTCCCGCTGGCGTCCGCTAGCGCCTTGGCAATCTTGGGGTTGAGCGCAAAGGTGATCAGCTGCGCGGACCGCTCGCGCGCCGCGTTTCGTAGGTACCAAGATACAACTTGACTATCAGAGGACAAGCCTTCGCTCAGCACCTTCGTCCCGGCGCGGTTGTACATGCTCTGGCTGATGTACAAAGACATCACCGTGCTCGCTAGAACGAGCGCCAGTAGCGCATACCAGAATCGTGACAGCAGCATCATTTGGCCACCTCTGCTTTCGGCGCTACTGAGATGGGCGTGCGTGACAAATCCACGGTTTGGCTCGTTGCACTGAGCGCCAACGGGACCGCATTACCAATCTTCTTCCCCGTGAAGAACGGTTGCACTTCAAAGCTGCCCGCAACAGGCACCTCGACTTCGAAGGCCCCGCTTAGCGAGGGGAAACCGAACGCGACAACGTTCGGCTCGGAAACCACCCACATACGCACGCTCGGCACGAGTTCATCGCGAATTTCGTAGACCCCGGGGCCCGGCACCGACCAAATTCGGTCTCCGCCCTTCTGGGTGTCCGCTGCGTTGAAGGACTTCACATTCACGCCGTACAAGCGATGGGGAAACGGATCGGTGTTCTTGAAATGCAGCTCAGTGCCGGGGGTGACAACGAGGGTGACCGGCGTAGTTCGCCCACCACCGAGTCGCACGACTTGCGTCGGCATCTTCGGCTGAGCGGTGGCGGCCAAGATAGCCACGCACAGTTCCCGGGGCACGTGCGGGTAGAGCTTGCGGCGCTCCGCCTGAACCGTAGGCGAGGGTTCGCGAAAGGTGTAGCCGTGGGCGTCCGGCGCCTTCGCTTCTTCCCAGACCGGGTTCAGAAGCTCGAGGAATCCCGTCACGCGACCCTTGACTGGTCCCGCCACGCCCTCGGCGGGAAGACTGAGTAATCCAAGCGTGAGCGCGCCCATGGCCCAGCTCCTTGGGCGGAAAGACTTGAGTCTGTTCATCGGGACGGGACGCTAGTCGAGGTTGTCCCGAGACGGAAGGATGCACTGCGCGCGATTCTTTCGCGAAAAGCGCTGATCTTTGTCTGACCCACTAGGGCAAACGGACTGCATAAGGCAGTCCGCTGAAAAATTTGTTCCTGACCGCGGAACTCGGTGGCTGGTTGCGAACGTATGAACCCCTAGCTAATGCTAGGTGGGAGAGTTGGACTTGGCTTCTGGCTTCCCGGTGAATATTTCCGGGCCTAGCGCTCCACCAGTAGTCCTCCCCCGGGTTCATCTTAAGGGGTTCATTTGTCGCGCCTGTCGAGTAGAGCAGAGGGAACGCTGGTAAATGTATTTGCTCTCGGGGGGCTCGTCAACCGAAGGGGCGCTCTTAGATGGGTTCCTGGCCGGGTCAGCGGGCATCACGAGGCGGTTCTGGGTCGAACGCTGCGCCGCGACTTATTTGGCCGGAAGCCGGGATCCATGACAGGGCGTGTTGCCATGAGCGCGGCTGCGGCCAGAGCAAGAACCGGGCAGATTTTCCCATGGGGAAACCCTGCGACAACCACCACCGCCTTCAGCGGAGCCATGCGTGTGCCCCGCCCGGAGGAGTGGTCGCCCAGACGAGAGGCGCCAAGAGCCGACCTGCGAGCGCCTGCGCCAGCGGTCGCGTCCGGAGCAGCCCTCGGCCTGTCACAAGAAAGCGACGTCCTAGTCACTCGCAGTCCTGTCGCGCCTAGCGACGCCCCGAGCGTCTCCGCCGGCGTCTCCGTTGACGCGAGAGTCGCTGAGGCCGACGCGATCTGGGTCACGATTGTCGAACCGTCCGCGCTGTTCAGGGGGCAGCTCGCGCAGGTACTAGACCAGCAAATCGAACAGCGCCTCTCGGCCTGCGGCGCGCCCGGACGCACCGTCTGGACTGGCCGCGGCTTAGCCGAGAGGCTGCAGGATCAAGTCTATCGCGCCCGGCTGCTCGGTTCGCAGGGGTTGGCCTTAGCGCTGAGTCCGCTCGATCACATCTCCGAAGATGGAGCGCTGGATTCCGCGGACAGTGGGACGCTGTGCTGGTGGCTTCAGAGCGCCCCCGCGTTCGGAGTTCGCCTATTCGTCCCGGAGAGTCTCTACGACCTCAAGGTGTTCACGAGTCCCGTGGGCTTGCGCACGCTCCTCGACGCGAACAAGGATCGGGCACGAAGCGTACGCGGCCGGGTGGGCAGCGACGCGGCGACGGGCCAAATTCAGCTACCTTTCGATACGGGTCTGCGCGCTGAGCTCCGGCTCCTGCCCACCCCGGACAACTCTGGCGCGAACCGGGTTGCGGACGAGGACACTCAGGGTGGCATCGCCGAAGAGCTCCTCGACGACCAAGACGAACTGTCGCCGCTCGTTGAAGCACCGGAGGACTCCAAACCGCAAGAAGCCTCCTCCAGGATCCTGACAGGGCCAGTGAGTGGACCGCGAGCGTCCCGGGCTCCGCAGCCCAACGCAGCGCCGGTTGTCGCAGACGCCACACACCTGCATGCCTGGCGCGCTTCCCTCGAGACCGCCTCCGGCGTCCAGACTTGGGCGGATCTTGAGCGTCAGTTCGTCGCTAGCTACCTGCCACTCTCGTGCGCGGTCCAGCGCGGAGAAGGCACGGCGCGCGACCAGGCAGCTCTCACCCGCTGGGCGGACAACTTCGCCGCCAGCTACTCGGAGGCTTACTTACGCCTCTGCCGCTTCTCGCGGCGCCCCGAAATGATTTTCGACCTCCCGAAGATCGCGTTCCAGCTTGCCCGCCAAGAGCAGGCCATACAGACGCGCTTGGTAATGGTCGACGGCCTGCGATTCGATATTGGCCAACGCGCGCACGACAAGTTACGCCTGCAGCTGACGGGACTTGGACGCTGCGTCTCGCGCGGAGTCCTGTGGTCCGCGCTGCCAACGGAGACCGCCGTGCAGCTGGAGCTGTTAGCACGGGGCCCCGACGGGCTGCGCTCAGCGCTGCCCGATGACGAAGTGGAAGGTCTGGTAGCCAAGGGCGGCGCGGCACGAAAGCTCCGGCCGCTGCGCGCGGGGCCGCATCACTTGTTGAAGCTCGATTGCGTGCAGTCGCAGCTGACCGAGTGCCGCTCGTTTGGGGACGCGGAAGTCGAAGAAGCAGCGGCCAACGTGGCCACCACCGTCGGCCGTTTCCTGAGCCAACAGGCGCCGCAGACCCTGCTGGTGCTGTTCGGCGACCACGGCTTCTCCTTCAAAGATGGCAGCACAGGGGGGGCGCGCCCCGAGCAGGTACTGGTGCCCTACGACGCTTGGCTGCTCGACGAGCGACCTTGAACGCACGGCCGCTTAAGCTCTCTCAGATTCTGAAGGAATTACGCCCTAGCCACTAGCCGATTGCGCGGCGTTGGCCGTTATCACGGGGGCATGGCTCAGGTCCACGGGGGCAGACTCGTCGCGCTCGCGCTTAGGCGCCAGGGAACTCAATGTGTCTTTACGCTCTGCGGGGGACACATTCAGGCGATTTACGACGGGTGCCTCGACGAGGGGATTCGCGTGGTCGATGTTCGCCATGAGCAGACTGCAGGCCACGCTGCCGACGGCATGGCGCGGGTAACAGGTAAGCCAGGCGTCGCGCTCGTCACCGCAGGACCGGGTGTCACCGACGTCGTCACCGCGCTAGCGAATGCGCAACGCGCCTCCGTGCCGCTCGTGTGTATTGGTGGCGCAGGTCCCCAAGCGATGGCCGATATGGGCTCGCTACAAGAAATGGACACGGTCAGCCTTATGCGCAGCGTCTCCAAGTGGAGCGTGCGGATCACCGAGACGCGCCGCATCGTGGAGTACATCGACGCTGCATTTCGCATCGCGCAGAGCAACCTGCCGGGCCCGGTGTACCTGGAAATTCCGCTCGACGTACTGATGACCTTCGCTGAGGACGATCTCCCTGCTACCGCGCCTCTGGAACCTTCCAGGCCTGCGGCGGCTAGCACAGATATCAAGACGCTGGCCAACCTGGTGCGGAGCGCTGGCCGCCCGACCTTCATCATCGGCTCTCAACTCCACTTCAGCCCCGAGCGGGAAATCGTCAACCGCTTCGCTGACAAGGTGCAAGTCCCGTTCTTCTTTAACGGCATGGCACGCGGAGCACTGCCCCTGAAACACCCCAGCGGGTTCGCGAAGACCCGGCACAAGGCGCTGAAAGAAAGCGACTTGATCGTCCTGATGGGCACCCCCTTCGACTTTCGGGTCGACTACGGACGCAGCTCGACTTGGAATCCGGCAGCGAAAGTCGTCCAGGTGGATCTCGACGGGGAGCAGCTGGGCAAGAATCGCCACGTGGACCTCGCGCTTCACGCCGACACCGGCTTGGTGCTCTCGCAGCTGCTTTCTGAGCTCGGCGAGAAGCGCTGCCCAGAGTGGCTGAAGCAGCTACGTCAGCTTGAAGATGCCAGAAGTGAACAACCCAGCGACGAGGTCTCAGACGCTGACTCACCGCCCAGCCCCCAGCGCGTCTGCCACGAGGTGGGAGCGCGCCTAGGCCCCGCGGACATCGTCATCGGCGACGGTGGAGACTTCGTCGCGACCGCTGCGCACACCCTTGGGCTACAGTGGCCGCAAATCTGGATGGACCCGGGGCCCCTCGGGACCTTGGGGGTCGGGCCGGGGTTCGGCCTCGCCGCCAAGCTCAGTCGTCCCGGCGCGCGCACGGTCATCCTGTTTGGCGATGGAGCTTTTGGGCTCCACGCGATGGAGTTCGAAGCCATGGTTCGGCAAAACATCCCCGTCGTAGCGATCATCGGAAACAACGCCGCCTGGAGCCAAGTCCGCCGTGGCCAAATCCAACTTTACGGAAAAGAGCGCGCCGTCGCGACGGCGCTCGCGTACACCCGGTACGACAAGGTCGTTGAAGCGCTGGGCGGGCGCGGTTTCTTCGTCGAGACCGCAGCTCAGCTCGCCCCCGCCTTGGACGAAGCGTTCGCCTCGAGCGTCCCCGCCTGTGTCAACGTCAAGCTCGTCGCTAACTAATTCCGCGACCAATCGCCGAGCATCTAGCCAGCCGCACCCGCCTCAGGTTGACCCAGTGGGAACGGGATGCGGCTCCTTCTCAAGATACCGAAACACCGTGCGCGGATCGACACCGAGGTCGCGCGCCGTCTGAGTACGGTTGCCGTTGTTGCGCTCGAGCACATCCAGCACGTAGCGACGTTGAAACTCCTCCTTGGCTTTCTCAAGGGGCTGAATCGGTGCTTGGGCTTCAGGTCCAAGGTCCAAATCGTCCGCGCTGAGCAGGTTGCGATCGCAGAGCACAAGTGCCTTCTTCAAGCGGTTCTCAAGCTGGCGAATGTTTCCCGGCCAGTGGTACTTGCGGATCGCTGTCAGCGCTAAGGCATTGAAGCCTTTTACTGGGCTATTCAGCTCGTCTGCGTATTTGCTGAGCAACGCCTTGGCAATGATGAACACGTCTTCCCCACGCTCGCGCAGGGGGGGAAGCCACAGGTTCACAACGTTTAACCTATAATATAGATCTTCGCGAAAATCGTTGGTTCGGATCATCTCCTCCAGGTTGCGGTTTGTCGCGGCTATCACGCGAATATCACACTTCTCGGGGCGGCTGTCTCCCACGCGATAGACCACGCGCTCCTGCAGGGCGCGTAGCAACTTCACCTGTAGTGAGTGAGCTAGTTCCCCTACCTCATCGAGGAAAAGCGTGCCGCCGCTCGCCGCTTGGAACTTGCCGGCGCGGCTAGCCACTGCCCCGGTAAAGGCCCCTTTTACGTGACCGAACAGCTCACTCTCGATCAAGTTCTCGGGAATCGCCCCGCAGTTCACGGTAACGAACGGCCCGCTCGCGCGGTTGCTGCGGGTATGTAACTCGTGGGCAATCAGCTCTTTACCGGTCCCCGTCTCGCCGGTGATGAGCACGCTGATGTCGGTGCCGGCCACTTTGCCCAGCTTTCGGAACACCTCGAGCATCGACGGACAGGCCCCGATGATTTCCCCGAACCGCTTGCTACTGAGTTCCTTGGTCAGCTTCTGCTTGTCTTCACGCAGCGCGGTGAGCAGCATCGCGTTCTGCAGGATGAGTGAGGCTTGCCCGGCAAAGATGATTAGCAGATCGAGCTGCGGCCGTTCAAACAGATGCTTAATCTCGTCGTTGCCTACGTACAGTACCCCAATAACTTCACCTTGGCTGAGCAGCGGCGCGCACATCACCGAGCTCAACTTGAGCGCGACGACGCTTTCGCTCTTGCCGAAGTTGGTGTCGCTGAACGCGTCGGAGACGATAAGCGGCCGCTTGGTCTCGACGACATGTCGCACGATACTGTCGCTGATCCGGCCCGACTCATCTTGAATCACATCAGCGGTGACGTTGCGCAGCGCCCGCACCCGAGGTTGGGCCTCCGGCCCGTCCGAGGCGTCCACCAGCAGCACGGCCCCGCGATCAGCGCCCGTCACTTCAATCACGCCGTCAAGCAGAGTCTGAAGTAGCTCATCGACGCTGCCGGTGGTCATCAGTCGTTCGCTGAACTCGAACAACTTGCGGTGCCCAGACAGGTCGGCGCCGCGACCCGGCGCGGCCGCTTCGCCGGGACCTGGCCGCTGCGATGGCAGCTCGCTGAACATGGTGAACCCCACCTGCGCATCGCCCAGCGTCAGCCGGTCCCCGTCCACCAGGCGACAACGGCGCTTGCGCTTACCGTTGACCAGAATTTCGGCAGCCCGATCCAGCTCTTCAAGCTGGAAGTCTCGACCGTCGTGGATGATTTGCGCGTGGTGGATCAGCACGCTCCGATCGTCTAGGTGGACGTCATTGGCTTCACTGCGCCCGATGGTCACCAGCGGCTTATGGATGGCGAACAGACGCGGAGAGCCATTGGCGGGGAAATATCGGAGCATCGCCATGGCGGGAGCCTAGCAGGTTCTCCCATCCTGAGGCTATGCTCTGCTGGATGTTGGTCTCTGACTCCAAGTTCCGGCCCTTGAGCGCAGCGAATCACAGCGGGGCTAACAAGCGTCGCGACGTTGGACCGCTCTGGCTACTCATGTGCTGGGTGGGGTGCCTAGGCACCGCGTGTGGCAAGGAAAGCCTGGGTTTCGGCTCCATCGGGATTCTGGACGAAGGCGTGATCAACGACCCGGCGAACAAGTCCCTGCGCTTCGACTTGCTGCGCTTCGGCTTGACTCAGTTCTGCACTGAAATGCAGGGCCGCGGCGTCGCCCTCAAGCTGCAAGACGGCACCCCGAACCTAGGACGCTTCTTCGCCACCAGCTGCCAGTCAGAAGTGATCGACGAAGCCGCGCGACAAACGCTCGTCGTTCGTTTCGAAGGTCGAGGTTATGGCTGGACGAACATCACCGGGCGGACGGGGTTTCAGACTCGTGGCCTGCTGGAATACGCCCCTGACTTTCAGATGCACGAGGGCGCCATGTACATCTACTTCCGTCCGCGGAATACCGAATCGGTCAACTTCGAAAGCACCTTGATCGAGTCGGGAGTGGCACAGACCGGTATAGCCATCACCGGGGTGCAGCCCAACGACGTTGGGAGGAACATTGTGCAGAGCCAGCTCAGGCGAGGCTTCACGGTTATCCGCTACTCAGACCGCGGTGAGACGGACTTCGGGATGGGCGTCATCCCCGTGGGCCAACGGCCACTCCGCCCATTCCAAGTCGTGCAGTCCGACAAACAAACGCTCGACAACGACCGAACCGAAGTGCACTCCGGCCAGCAGGACTACATCGGTGGCTTCGTTGTGCAGGAGGATGACCAGGCGTTGACCCTGACGCTCACGCTGGACGGCGCGCCGAACCTCGACGTGCTGCTGCTGGCCAAAGGCACGGGTGACAGCGCGCTTGAGAGCTACATCCGACTCCCCGGCGCGGCGGTACCCCAAGCGATCCCGTTCGCTGAGTTGCTCCAGCAGGGTCAGCGATACCAGCGAACGATTCCGGTCCCCAAGGGTGCTTACTACCTGTTGCTGGACCACTCCGATCGGGTAGGCGGCGCACAGCCACCGGTCACGGCTCTGGACGATCGGGCCGCCAGGGTGGACTACCTCGTCCAAGTGGGCGACCGACCCTAATGCCGTTCAAGCCCCGCGCGTGACAGGGCCAAGTACCCCCAGAAATTCCGCCAGAGCGGGAGTCAAAGGTTGCCGCCCGAGGCTCACCCGACTAAGAGTCGGCGCAGCGGGTAGCTCCAAAAACGTCAGTAGGCTCAGTGTCTAAGCAAGTCTTTATCCGATACGTCTTTTGGACGCTCTGGTTCCTGGTGATCCCGGCGCTCGCGGCCGTCGGCATCGTGCGGTGGTGCGAAGGATCTCCGGACTCACTGGGTGAAATCGGCAACTGGGTCCGGGATCAGAACCTCCCGGCGGGCATCGTGTTGTTCACGCTCGTCGAGATGACTCTGTACTACTTCAGGCACCACCTGCCGCTAGCCGCTCATTCGAACCTCGGCGGACGAGCGGGCCTACCGCCGGACATGCGCCGTGACTATGAAGCCGCGTCGCACCTCCTGGAAGAAGCGAGCCGCATCATCGAGCGACGCGGGAAGGCAATCGAGAGGGAGCTGCCGCGCGAGACCCGCGACAAACTGAAGCGGACCCTGGAGACGCTGCAAGCAAGCCTGGTCGGTGAGCCCTTCGACGCGCAGGGGTTTCGTAGCGCCCGCGAGCGCGCGAACCTGCAGGTCGACCAGTACTTGGCGCCCTGGCGCAAGAGCGAGGCGCGCGAATACCTGGAATCGATCGGTGTGGCGATTCTGATCGCGCTGGCGCTCCGCGCCGTGGTGGTCGAAGCGTTCAAGATCCCGAGCGGCTCGATGTTGCCGACGCTGCAGATCGACGACCACATCTTCGTGAATAAGTTCGTCTACGGCCCCACGGTACCGTTCACCCGCACCCGGCTGTTCGCCAACCTGCCGCCTGAGCGAGGCGATGTGATGGTTTTCGAATTCCCGGACACCGCGCCCGGTGAAGAGGCTCAGGACTTCATCAAGCGCGTTATAGCCATCGAAGGCGACACGTTGGAAGTCGACAATGGCCACCCGATCATCAACGGCTGGCAGGTCCCCTCCTGCCCCGTGGGTAAGTACCCATACAGCGATCGTGATGGTCCATCGTCAGAATTCGGGGATCTGTTCGTAGAGTTTCTGGGCGACGAGTCGTACCTGACGGTCTACGAAGAAAGCGGATTCAGCGGCCGCCAGGGTCCGTACAAGGTGAAGAAAGGCGAAGCGTGGGTGCTCGGCGACAACCGCCACAACAGTCACGACTCTCGGGCTTGGTTCAATCGTGAAGGCGGCGGCGTGCCCTACGCTCTGATTCAAGGAAGGGCGATGAGTGTCTGGTTTCCCTGGAATCGCATCCTGACTCCCGTGATGGGCCATCCCCAGATCCCCAAGAGTAAACCTGCCGCGCTCACGGCCGCGATTGAGAAGTGCCTCCAGCAGCGACCGGCGGTGACTGAGCCCCCGGGTCCCCTCCCGTCTCCGGCGCGTAGATGACCAGCCGCAGTTGAGGAGCCTGCATCACCCGGTGCATCCCAGAGGGGGGCGCTTCGTCAGTATCCCCCACCGGTGCTAGCGATGCCTCTTCACCCCCCTTGAGCTCGTCCTCGCGACGCAGGAACCCCGCGAGCAAGACGCCCAGGGTAGTGTGGGTATGGGTGCTGACCATTCCCTGGTGCTACGACTTCTTCGGGCGGGTCCTTCCCTGGATCCCAAGTTGATTCCGGACGGCTCGGGCCTCCGTCGAGAGGTGCCAGGCATAGGTCAACGCGCCAATCCAAAGCACGAAAAAGCTCAGCCCCCCGACCTGCAGCCATGGGGCGGGAGGCGCGAGCCACAACCACAGGAGGCTCAGCACCAGCTTCAGCAGGCAAGCGAGCGCGCAGAGGTGATAGGCGCCGAGCTGGGCTTTTCGCCAACTCTGGAAGTTCACCTCCGGGACGTGGCTGTTCTGCTCGGGCAAGATCCCGAAGACCTCAAGGCGCCGCATCATGCACAGCGCCAAGATGAGCGCCGCAAGTATGTCATCAATGCGAAACACGCGTCTCAGTCAGTGGTGACGACCACACCGAGGGTGCTGGTCAGCTGCACTTCTCCGTAGGTTCGCAGATGCTGAGGAAAGACCGCCTCGTTGGCGACATCCGCTCGGTTATCAAGACGCAAGATCAGGTTGGCAGTAGGCAGGTACTCGAACGTCAGCGTACCCGAATAGAGCATCAGCTCCTCGACTCCAGAAACGTAAGGATCACCATCGGCGGTCGCGCGCGCATCCGGATCGCCGTAAACCTCAGCGCGGAGGGCGCCGGCCCAGCTGGGATCGATCTGGTAGCGACCCATCAGCGCGAGCCCCCACCAAAGTTGGCTCGTGAAGTCGGGCAGAGTCTCGCCGCTAAGCTCCCCTTCGCGCACCGCTTCAAACCCGACGTCACCATTGAGCAAGAACGAGAGGCTACGTGAAGGGCTGAGTCCCACGATGGCGTCGATCAAGTGCCGGAAGCCTTTTGGCCCGTTGGATTCCCCCGCGTCTCGAACAATCAGCGGGGAGTTTTCCGGGTGTTGGTCATTACAGCCTGGCCCCGCAGGATCGAAGGTTCCAGACGGGCACGAGCGAGCGCCCCAATCAATCTGCTCAGGCCCCCCGAGATAACCAATGTGCGCGTCCAGAAGCGCAGGGCCTTCGGGGTCACTCGTATTCGGCAAGGAGGTCGAGAGCTGCAGGCCGACGGTCTTCATCAGGTTGTTGTCGACCGCGTTGTTCCACCCGTTAACGAGCAGGGCGGTCATCCAAAACTGCGGGCTGAACTCAAACGCCGCGCGCAACCCAGTGTGGTGCGCCGGCTGAGCCAACCAGTGCACGAGACCGCGCGTATAGTTATAGTTTAAGTGACTGTCAGCGACTTCGGCGCCGTAGATGGTGTCGAATTTACCCAAATCCAGGCTAACGCCGCTAGTCGCACCGCCTGGTCGCCACGTGACGAAGGCTTGCTTGAGGTTCTCAAGGCCCGCCGCGCCATCTCCAGCGGCTAGCGCCTTCGCCGCAGGTCCGAAGCGCAGCGCCACTGTGCCACCGTACTCCGGCCCGTCGTAGCTCAGGTCGAGGCCTACCGACGAGAGTGAGAAGCCGTTCGTGGCGTCGTAAGCGCGGAACCGATTGCGTCCCGCTTGGGGTTTGGGGGTGAAATAGTTGAACGCGAAGTTGGCGTCGACGAAAGCGCCCAGGTGCACCTTGTCGTACCAGGCCGGCGGTAATGCCTCCGTCGGTTCGGGCTCAGCCGGCTGCGGCGCGATCGCTTGTAAAGGGACCTCCGGCGCAGGCTCCATTGACGGTGCTAGCTGGACCTCTCCCGGGGGGGGCGCAGCAGTCTGCGGCGCAGCGGGAGCAGGAGGCGCACCTGACGGCGCCGCAACCGATAGCGTGGGCTCATCCGCAGGGGTCGCGGCCGGAGGCGCAGGAGCGACAGGTGGCGGCGCAGGAGCGAGCGGCGCAGGAGCAGGCGGTGCGACTGCAGCGGGTGGCGTTGCACTGGGTACAGCAGGCGAGGCCGGGGGAGCAGGCTGCTCAACCGGGGGACCAGGAGGCAGCGCTGGAGCGGGCGCGACGCTCGGCGCCGGTGCAGGCTGAGCCAACACGCTGCCAGATAGGCTCAAACTGAACACGCTGATCACTGTGCCAACGCTAGTAAGTTTCTGGATTCCTCGACGCATTCACCGCTCCTTGGGATAGGGCGAGGAGCATACACACGCCGCCCCAACTCGGGAGTTTTTTCTCCCCTGTTCGTGGCCCAGGCGAACGCCAATCCGGATCCGCAACGGCTGCCATTTTGCAGTTGTCGATGGCAATTCTGCGCGCAGGCGCTATGACCGCCTTATGCAAGCGCTGCTGGTCACCTGGGCCCTGTACTCCTTGGCGTTCGCGCTCGCTAGCGCGCTAATTCCGGGCGTGAAGCTCACCGGGGGGTTCATGGGCCTCGTTCGAGTCGCCGCTCTCTTCGGGTTGTTGAACTGGGCGCTCGCTTGGCTACTCAGCGCGGTCTTTATAGTCGTGACTCTGGGCCTCGCGTGGTTGTTCTCGATCGTGACACACACCGTGGTCACCGCCGTGCTCTTGAAGCTCACTGACGCGCTCTCTGACAGCTTGGAAGTCAAAAGTTTCTGGAGCGCGCTTCTGGCAGCAATCGTGATGAGCCTAACCGTCGCTGCCGCCCGTAACTTGATCTTGCCGCTCTTCGGCCTGGCGACGTAACGTCCCTGCCATAGTTTACCCGATGAGCCACTACCCATGAGTTCAGAGTTAGCCGGCGTACGCGTCATTACCTTCGAGAGCCGGCGCAGCGAGGACATGCAGCGTCTGATAGAAAAGCGCGGAGGAACGGCCGTGTGCGCACCGACGATGCGGGAAGTCCCGCTCAGCGATCCTGATGCGGCAATACAGTTCGCCAAACAAGCTGTTCGATGTGAATACGACGCCTTGGTCATGCTCAGCGGTGGCGGAACCCGCCAACTGATCGAGTTCGCGCTTCGGGAAATCCCCCGAGACGAGTTTCTCGGCGCGCTCAGGCGAATGGCGCTGATCTGCCGCGGGCCGAAACCCGTCCAGGTTCTCCGCGAGCACGGCCTCGCGCCCACGTTGGTTGCTCCGGAGCCCAACACCAGTGACGACCTGCTAAAAGTCATCTTCGAAGAACACCCGCTCGCGAGCAAGCGGGTCGCGGTACAGGAGTACGGCGAGGCCAATACCGAGTTCCACGCGGCCCTGCGCGAGCACGGCGCCGAAGTGACACCAATCTTGGTGTACCGCTGGACGCTACCCGACGATACCGGCCCTCTGCAGAATGCGATTCGCCTCGCGTGCGCGGGTGAGGCCGAAGCCGCTTTGTTCACTAGCGCGAGACAAGTCGTGCATGTGTTGCAGGTGGCGGAAGATTTGGGGCTAAGGGCTGAAGTGGTCCAAGCGCTCAATAGCATGGTCGTTGTCTCGGTCGGACCGGTGACAAGCCGCGCTCTGATTGATGCAGGGCTCACCCGCTACTCGGAGCCCGCGCACCCAAAGATGGGACACCTGGTTCAACACCTAGCCAAGAGTTGGGTTGAGCTTCAAGCGCGTTAGCGACGGTTCGCGTTCTCGGCCCCAGCCCGATCTGCGAAGAACTCACGGATTGCATCCGCTTGGAGATGCGCGTCCCGGTAACCCAAATCCATCAAGTCACGCGCATACCCACCGTCGAACAATAGGTACGCGGCCCACCCTGCTTCCCAAATCGACTCATCTGCTGACGCACGCTTCAAGAAGTAACGTGGTATTCGACCCAACTTGTATTTGGGAAGCGCAACTCTCAGATGCTCATGGGCCAGCTTGCCCAAGTCCTCACTTGGGCTGAACACCAGGGTCTGTAGCTTGCGGTACGGCGCGCCGCGGGTCTGGCGCATGACATCGAGTACCTGGTCCAGCTGGTCTGGGGGCAGGGCGTGCTCCAACGCGCTCGTCAGACGATTGAAGCGCTCGAGGACCTCCAGGTCGTAGTCCACCGGATCGAGCAGCAGCGCTTTCAGCAAGCGACCAAACAGAAACGGTACGGTCGGATAGTCCGTCAGCTGCTTTCGAAGATCTTCCTCGGCGGTGTGGGTGCTCAGAGTGACCACCACGAGCTTGCCCGCACCAGCGCGAATGGCGGGTGATACTGGCGTATTGAAGCGCAGACCGCCATCGCAGTAGTAGTTGCCGGCGATCTCACGCGCTGGGAAGAGGTACGGCATCGCCGACGACGCCAAGATGTGCCCCGGTAAGATCCGGCCAAGGATTTCACGACGTGACGGATCGCGCGACGGGCGCGTGCTGGTGTTCGGCCCCAGCTCCGTGAAGATGGTGGTTTGGCTGGTAGCGACATTGAACGCGGCGACCATAGCCGCGGCGACCGTGCCGTTCTGGATGTTGCGGTGCAGGTCGTCAAAAGACAGGTTGCGACGCACCAACAACTCAAGCGGGCGAGCGTCAAGCAGCGCTTTTGAGAACCATTCGCCGCGCAGGAGACCCGCGAGGCCGAGGTTCGCGCTCCGGGTGCGCAGCTTCAGGTGAACGTTGACATCCAAGCTCTCCCAAAGTTCACGCAGCTTGAAGATCCCCATGTCGCCGCGATGGGCATTGGCGCATAGAAAGCAGGTGTTGATGGATCCTACAGAGGTCCCCGAGAACATCTGGAAGAGCGCCGGATCTGTGGCACGGACCTTGAGTACCTCGACTATCCCCTGCACAACTCCGACGGCGTACGCGCCGCGCGCTCCGCCTCCAGAAAGAACCAACGCTGTCGGGGCTGCACTCACCGGCATCGGGATCGGTTAAGAGGGCGGCCCGACCTCAGGCAAACGCCTTCAGTATCTCTTGCTGAATCCCTTGAAGCTCACTGTACGCGCGGTTGATCTCGCTGACTTTTTCGGAGAGCTTCGTCAACAGTCGCTTCTTCTCCAGGCCGTTGCGAATGGTCAGCCTCAGGTCGTCGTTGTCCCAGGGTTTCTCGATGTATTGGAAGAGACCCACCTGGTTGATCGCCTTGATCGCGTTCTCCTTGTCGGCGTAACCAGTGAGGATGATTCGAGGCACGTCGGGCTTCAGTTCACGCGCTTTGGACAAGAACGTGATGCCATCCATTTCTGGCATCAAGAAGTCCGAGATGATCAAATCAACCGGTCCGGACTCGACCTGCTTAAGCGCCTGAGCGGCCGACGTGAAGGTGACCACGTCATAGTCCGTCTCGAGCGTCAGATACGTCGAGAGACTGGTGAGGACCATTTCCTCATCGTCGACGATCATCACGGTCTCCTGGTCCATTTCGTCGTCCCTGATAGGACGCCCGGGGCAGGCGCGCAATGCTGGAGTGGGCGCCCTAGCTGCCGGATGTCGGGCCGACCCGAGAAACGACCGTTCTGAGACGCCCAACCACGGCCTTCAGGATCGCCTGAGTCAGCTCAATGTTCTCGGCTAGAAGGTCGACAAAATCGTCCTTGTCCACACGCAGCAGCCGGACCTCGGTCTGGGCCGTGGCGGCGGTCACTCTCAGTTCATCGTCGAAGAGCGCCCAGGTGCCGAACGCTTCGCCGGGCCCAGTCTGGGTCACAAGGGTCTCAGCGCGATGCAGTCGCACGAGGCCTTCCACCACAACGTACATCCCATCCGAGGGGTCCGACTCCGCGTAGATCCGCTCATTCGAGGACAGCACGATTTCTTCGCTGACGGCTGCGAGCAGCGAGAGGGTCTCGCTGGGAACCTGAGAAAACACGTCGACATTCTGCAGAAAGATAACCTTCTCGACTACCGATAACATATTGCGTGAGCTTTCATTAGAGATCGCTGGCACCGGTCCAGACGCAAGCGTGCGCGCGAGCACTGCGTCAGCAGTTTGTCGAACGATCGGGTTCGGATCGACCAGGAGCGGTTCCCAGGCAGCCTGATGCTCGCGGACCCAACTAGTAGAAGCCGCGAAGAGCGCACATGCCCTGAGCCAGGGCTCTTCGCAGCCGAACAAGATTCGGAGGGAGGCCGCTTCCGCTTCGTCCTCAGTTTCGCTAGCCCGCACAGAGCCGGTTTCGACAAAGGGGAATACGAACGGGCGGTCGTCGTGGTTGATCAAGTTGTCGAGAAACTCAAGCGCCTGTGCCCGCCTGCGCGGGTCCGTGCTTTGGATACCCAGGAACGCGGTGTACACATCACGCGGAGGGTAGACTAGCGCGAGCAGCCGGAACGTTCGGTCGACGCTCGCCTGCTGTTTTTCTTTGAGGGCCTGAACTGAGAGCGCGATCGCTTTTGGGAGCTGCCGCTCCAAGTGCGTTTCCCCTGCTGCAGCGGCTGTCCTCAGACGCGTCGCAAACTCGGCCTCGGTCGCCAAAGCGAGCTCAACCTGGGCCCGAGAGAAATCGAGATTTGCGCCGCTGCTGCGCAGCTTGCTGAGGGCCTTTAGCGGGGCCAACCGCCGCGGTGGCGCGAGCTTGACGACGCACGCAGTGAGCTCCAGGGCGGCTCGCGGACTCGCCACCTGCGTCAGGATTCGCGCCGCTGCGGCGCGAACCTGGGGCGAGACCGAGGGGTCGAGCAGCAACTCCCCGAGGCGGGGTACCGCCCGGTCGCCATACTGCTGCAGTGCTGAAGACGCCGCGCGGCGCAGCGTGCGTTCACCTAGCCGAGCCACTAGCCCGTCCAGCTGCTCTGGGTCCCTCAGCGCTCCGAGCGCCAAGAGCGCCTGTTCAACCACCACCCCGGAGGGCTCCCGCAGGAGACGCAGCAACACGGACCCGGGCGCCGCATTCCGAGTCGCGCCCAAAGCCCGTGCGAGCTCAGCTCGAACTCTCTCACCGGTTTCACCGGGGATCACCAGTATCCGCTCCTGCACCTCAAGGCTGAGAAGGCGCGCCCCTCCCTCCCCCAAGTACAAAGCGATGCAACCGAGCGCTGCCAGCCGCTGCTGCTCTGAGTCGCCGTTAAGAGCCGCCTCTATGAACTGGTGGGGGTCGACGCTCCGCGCAGCGAGCAGCCACAGCGCTTCGCGTCTGACCTCCGGCGAAGGATCTTCGAGACACGCGCTCACCGGGCCAATTGGAAAGCCGCCGCGCTGCCTCCCGAGCGCGTTCAGCGCGCGACTGCGCAGCGTAGCGTCCTCATGGGTGAGCAGTGCCAAGAGCGGCACGATGAGGGAGGGGTCGCGTACCCCGGCCAACATCTCGAGCGCGTAGCGAACCTGGCGTGGGTTCGAGCTGGAGAGCGCCGCAATCAGGGGACTGCGCTGGAGCGGATCGGTGAGCTGCACGGCGAGATCCTCAGGACGGATCTCCCGCTTGGCGAGTCCCTGCCGAAACGCGGCGACATAGGCCTCCCGCGCACGCCAAATCCCGATGACCCAGACCCCCCCCCCCAGCAGAATCAGGACCCCCAACCACTGAAAGTGAAGTCCAGCGGTATTGAGTAGCAACAGAACCAAGAGTGCCCCCACGCCTGTTCCGACGTTGTCCACTGTCGCGTCAATGAGCACTCGAGCGCGCTGCTTCACCTCCAGTCGGAGCGGCACGAAGAGCATCTCCAGCGCGGACTTGTAGGCCGAGTGCCGAAAACCCACGTCGGAGGCCTTGAGCCAGAGCGCTCCAGCGAGCATCGGCACAAATAGCAACGCCGCAGAGCCGAGCGCCAGCGCTGCGGGCAGCAGCCACAAGACTTGGGCCAAGCCGAAGCGCGCCAGCAAACGAGGAGTAACGATCAGCTGAAAGAGAAACGCACCCATGTTTAGGAGCGCGAAGAACAAACCAAAGAACGCGGTCTTGGCATCTTGGGTGGCGAAGGACTGGTCGACCAAGATGTTGAACTGCACGTCCACGACGGTACTAACTACCGCCGCGCAGAACGACAGCAGCGCGAGCATTCGTAGCAGGCCGTGTTCTCTCAAATCCCGGAAAGCCGAGCCGTCAAGCGCGGACTGTGCGTGTCGCCGCCGTCGCTGCGGAAGTGGGGTACTGCTCCGATGTTGCCAGCTCCGGATAAGCCAAAACGCAGCCGCTTGGAGCGCCACCGGTATCCATAAGAGATTGAGCGTCCCGACTTGCGCGCTGAACAGCTGAGTCAGGCCGCCACCAAACACAGCCCCCAAGATCCCCATGGCTCCGACGAACCCAAACACGCGCCGGGCTTCGCGCGCGTCGAACACAGCGTTCGCAAGCAGCCAAATCAATGCCGTAGCCAGATGCCCGTAAAGATTGACCCAGACGTAGAAGGCCAGGGTCAGCGGACCGTTGGGAGACGCTAGGAGCACCCGAAACCCCACCAGGCAGAGTCCCAGAATCGGGAGAACCCAGAGGGCCAAGCGCGCGAGCGGTACGCGTCGGGTCAGTTTCGAAAGAGTGAGGGCTGCACCGGCGCCGAACGCCGCCGTCAGCAGCAGCGCGTAGGGGAGCACGTCGATGCCAAGGACGGTCAGGAACAAGGAGCTTCGCGCAGGCTTGAGCATGTACAAGCTCGCCAGAATGCAGGCGTAGGCGCCGCCAATCGGCCACGCCCGCCGAAACTCGCCATCGCTGAGGGCCGCTAGGCGCAGCCACTTGTGTTTCACGCTTTCGAGCATCGGCGGGCGTGGGTATAAGTCAGTGCCGCCGCAATTGGAAACGAGCGAAGAGCACCGTGATGGACAACCCAGACCTCCGCACCGCACCCAGCCGTTTTCAGTCGGATTCACCTGACCCAAGTTTCCTCGGGACAGAGCGCTTCGCTGTCGAGCGCTGCCTGGGCGCAGGCGGGATGGGCGTCGTGTATCGCGTCTTCGACCGCGATCGCGGCAAGAGCGTCGCGCTCAAGACCCTCCGCCAAGCGAGCGTCCAGAGCCGCTATGAGTTGAAGAGAGAGTTCCGCTCCCGCCAAGGGCTGCACCACCCGAACCTGATCACGCTGTACGAGCTGTTCACCAATGAGACCCAGTGCTTCTTCACGATGGAGCTCGTCTCGGGTGTGCCGTTCTGCGACTACTTCAGACAGCCATCCGCTGGCGAAACGCGCGAGTCGTGGCCGATTTCCCAAGCGGACGACGGCCCAATCGACCCCCTCAGACACTCTGGACCTGAGCGACCCCCAGAAACGACTCTGCGAACTGGGCCCAAGCCTATAAGCGAAGCCGCGCTGCGCTCGGTCTTGCGTCAAGTGGTGAGCGCGATCGCCGCGCTGCACCGCTCGGGCAAGCTGCATCGCGACCTGAAGCCCACCAACGTCCTCATCACTCAGACCGGTCGCGCGGTGGTGCTTGACTTCGGGTTAGCACAGGAGCTCGCTCCCCGAGACCCAGGGCTCAGCTATCAGGAGCGCCTCGTCGCGGGGACGCCAGCCTATATGGCTCCCGAGCAGGCTGCCGGGCGAGCCGCCTCGACGGCGAGCGATTGGTACTCCCTGGGCGTGATGCTGTACCAAACGCTCTGCGGGCGGTTGCCCTTCTCGGGCAGCGCCGCCGAGGTGATGGAGCAAAAGCGCACCCTGGATCCACCGCCCCTGCCCGCGATCCCCGGGGTGTCACGCGACCTAGCTGAGCTGTGCCTCGCGCTGCTGGCGCGGGAGCCCGAGCGCCGCCCGCGGGTGGAGGAGCTCGCCCTTCGCCTGGGCCTCCCCGCCGAACCGGGCTCGAACGCACCCCGCCCTTTCGTGGGTGATCCGTTCATCGGACGCGAGTTTCAGCTCGAAACGTTACGCCAAGCCCTCGGCCGGGTACGCGCAGGCTCCTCTGAGGTCGTCTTCGTGCACGGCCCAGCCGGCGTCGGCAAGTCCCGCTTGCTCGAACAGTTCGACAGTCAAGTGGCCACCGAGCAGGGCGCGTTGATCTTCAGCGGTCGCCCTCGCCCACGTGAACGCCTCAGCTTCAAGGCTCTCGACGACGTGGTCGACCGAATGGGTGGCTGGCTCCGCGAGCAACGCGGCGTCGAAGGACTGCTCCCGCGGCACTGGCCGGCGATCCTAAGACTCTTTCCGACTCTCGGCCGAGTCCCGGGTCTTGTTCAGGCGCAACACCCAAAGCAACTGCCCTCGGGTGGCCAAGCTGAGCGAGCTGCGGCGTTTGATGCGTTTCGCGAGCTGCTAGCGCGCATCGGCGATCGCCACTTACTGGTCATCCGAATCGACGATCTGCGCTGGGCCGACACGGACGGGCTCGAGCTCCTACGGCATTTGTTTGCGCCGGACGCGCCGGTATGCGCGCTCTTCATATTGGGACTCGCGACTGAGCACACGCTGCCCGTACCGCTGCAGTCCGCCGCTGATTCCCCGCTCGTCGGGTTCACTGACCTCGCCGTCCCGCCGCTCGATCCTGAGGAGTCCACACGGCTCGCGCTGGCTCAGCTTTCTAACCGCGTAGGAGCGCTCCGACCCGCAGTGGAGACAGAAGGCGCCGAGGAGCAAGAAGCCATCCAAGACGCCGCAAAAGCAATAGCACTTAAGTCAGGTGGGCTACCGGGAGCGATCGTCAACCTCACTAGGAACGCCATAGGTCCGAACAGGCAGGCTGCGCAGCTAACGGACGATCCCCAGCTGCTGTTTCAATTGCTGTGCGCTCACGGCGCCCCTGTTCCGGCCAGCGTGCTCGCGAGAGCCGCGGGATTCGACAACGATCGCTCCGTCATGGCCCTCGGGGAGTTGCTGAGCGCTAATCATTGCAACATCGAACCTGGCGACCCGGACGACTTGGTCGACATGGTCGACATGGTCGACATGGTCGACGGCCGCGTCGACGCCGCGACTGAACCCGTACCCCCCCTTTCGTCTGAGCCGCGACGCGAGCTGCACCGCAAACTCGCGGCAGTCTTCGAGGCAGATGGGCTCCCCGCGGAAGCTGCACGACACCGCCGGAAAGCGGGCGATCTCGGCCATTCCATACACCTCTTGGATGCCGCCGGGCGCAGAGCGCACCGCGGACTCGCGTTCGACGGCGCGATCGCGCTCTTCGAAGAAGCGCTTGAGCTCGACGCTGTCGCGCGCGCGCTCAACCCGAGCGAACGCGTCTCGCTGCTGGTGCAACTAGCCACCTGCCTGGAAGAGAGAGGCCGTCATGCGCTGGCGGCCAGCTACCTAGAGAGCGCTGCCCTTGACGCCGATCCCGAGTTCGCTACATCCCTCACCCGGCGGGCCCTTGTGGCGCGCTCAAGGTCCCGCGGCGCCGACGAACTGATGACCGCGGGGATCAACGCAGCCCAGAGGGAAGACAGCTACACGCTGTTCGACGGTCTCCCTCGATCTGCCGCTGAGCAGCTGCTCCAGACGAGCCGCGTCCTGAGCGGCAATGCCGGCGAGTTCCTTGTCCGCGCGGGCACGCAGGCGACCGACTTCTTCGTGGTCATGAAGGGTCAAGTCGAGCTCTGCCAACCGGGAATTCAGACGCCCCCCATCGGTGAGAACTCGATCCTGGGTGAGGTCGGATTTCTACTCGAGCAAACACGCGGAGCCGACGTTCGCGCGCTTGTAGACGGGACGCGCATGCTCGCTGTCGATCGCGCCTCCTTAGAGGAACTAGCCACCGAGTCTCCGAGGCTTGCGCTTAGACTGGTCATGAACTTGGCCCGCGTTGTGTGCGCCAAGCTGGAGAGCGTCAGACATAAGGTGTTACGCGCCCAAGAACCGAAAAACCCGACAGTTTGATCGATTGCCGTGGGTTCCCCGCATTGGCTCTTGTCCCGATTCGTGGGCGCGCCCTCTACCCCCCCGCTCGCTTCGCCAAGATCAAGTCGGAGAGCGTCTGCAGCAGCTCAACTGACGTCGCCGGTTTCAGCAAAAAGCCAGCCGCGCCGATCTCGGTGAGCCGCCGGGTGTCGGCCGTCATAGGATAACCGGAAACCAACACGACCATGACGTGGGGATCGATCAATTTCATCGCCTGAAGGACCTCGACGCCGCGCATCTCGGGCATGATCATGTCCAGTAGTACGAGGTCGATGGTTCTCCACGCCTTCTGAAATGCGTCAAGTGCCGCGCTGCCGGTGTTGAAAGTCAGGGTCTGGTAGCCTTTTCGGCGGAGCAGCGCGCTCACTCCCACTGCCACCTCCTCCTCATCGTCGACGATCATGATCCGACCACCTGTACCGTCTCCCTTGGCAAGCGGGGACGGGGGCTGCTCACTCTTTCCGGTTGCCCAAGGAAAGTACAGGGTGAAGATCGCACCCCCACCGGGTTCACTCTGCACGTGGATCGAGCCCTGATGATTTCTTACAGTTCCGTAAACGGACGCCATCCCCATGCCGGTGCCCTGGCCCAACTCCTTCGTGGTGAAGAACGGCTCAAACACGTGCTTCTGCGCGGTGGCGTCCATGCCATCGCCAGTATCTCTTATCGTTACTCGCAGGAAGTCCCCGGGCTCGAGTTCGAGGTTGCCGCTCCGAATTGCCTCTTCGCTCAGGGCGACTCTCTCCGTCGCGAAGACGAGGTCTCCTCCGTTGGGCATCGCGTCCCGTGAGTTCAACGCCATGTTCAGCAGCGCGTTGTGGAGCTGTGAGGCGTCTCCAATGATCGTGGCGTCCAGAGCGCGGGTCCGCTGGGTGACCCGGATGCGCTTGTCGAAGCTGTGAGCGGCTATAGAGACCACCTCGGAAATTAGCGCGTTGACGTCCACCTCCTTGGGCGCGTACTTGCCTTTGCGCGCGAACGCGAGCAGCTGCCTCGTGAGCTCTGCGGAGCGGGACACCGCGGCCAAAATCGCGTCCAACCACGATTGCTCAAGCGACCCTGCGTGAAAGGCTTCGCCGAGCAGCTCTGCGTAGCTACTGATCACCATCAGTTGGTTGTTGAAGTCGTGGGCGATTCCCCCCGCGAGTTGCCCTACCGCTTTCATCTTCTCCGACTGATGAAGGCGCGTTTCCATCTCTTTGTGCTCAGTAATGTCCACGAAAGAGACGATGACCCTCGACAGCTCGCCTTGTCTATTCATCACCGGAACCGCGTCCACCAACAACCAGGCGACGTCGTCACACGAGCAAAGCCCCAACACCAAATTTTCAACGGGCTCACGAGTGCGGAGCACCTGGCTCACGGGAAGCTCTGCAACTGAGACGTCGCGGCCGTCTTCGAAGACAAAGCGCCACACGGGGTCGCCAAGCTCTTTTCCAACGACCTCAGTCGTGACAGGAGCAAGCAAGCGATTCGCAGTGCGGTTGCTGAGCAAGATTTGTCCGCTTCTATCGTGCACCACGATGCCGCTAGGCACGCTATCTACGAGCGCCTTCATGCGCTCGTCGCTCTCTCGAAGCGCCTGCTCAGTCACCACCCGATCGGTGATATCTTGAAACACACCGTAGACTCGGACAACCTTACCCGCTTCATCCTTCTCCGTGTAGCCCTTGGAGTGCACGTGCCGAATTCCGCCGTTGGGCTGCACGACGCGCAGGTCAAACTCGTAGCCATCGCCCGTCTCAACAGCTCGATTGAAGAGCCGAATCACCTCACCGCGATCATCAGGATGATAGGCGTCAATGGCCCCTTCAACGGAGAGCGCGTACGTCGAGGGCTCATAACCGAAGATCCGCTTGATCTCATCTGAATGATAGATTGAGCCGTCACGAAGATTCACCGACCAATGACCAATGTGCGTGATTTCCTCAACCTGGTTTAGGGTCAGCTCGCTCTCTTGGGTGACCCGATTCCGCAGACGAATCTCCGAGATATCCTGCACGGTCCCCACCACTGTCAGGCATCCTGCGCCTGGTGCTACGACCAGCTGTCCCAGGGTTCGGACCCACTTGCGCTTGCCTGCAGGCGTCTGGATTTCGCTGATGAGGGAGAACGGAGCGCAGTCGTTCC
>JBDKJZ010000009.1:0-29711 GCA_039796375.1 Pseudomonadota bacterium | reverse complement strand
GGGTCAGCGCGGACGGCGTGCCTTACTACGTGATGGAGCGGCTCGTAGGTGAGACGCTGGGCGCGAGGCTGAAGCGGGGACCGGCGTTCCACTTGGTCGAAGCGCTGCGGCTCGCTGCCGAGCTGCTAGAAGGGCTTGATGCGGCCCACGGAATTGGCGTCGTGCATCGCGATGTCAAGCCGCCGAACATCTTCTTGACCCCGATGCGCGATCCCAAGCCCGGGTACGAGTCGCAGGCGAAACTCCTCGATTTTGGGATCGCGAAGATCTTGGACGTGGAGGTGACGCAGCTCACTGGCCGCGGGGTGGCGATCGGTACACCCCGCTACATGTCTCCGGAACAAGCTTCCGGAGACGAAGTGGACGGCCGCGCCGACCTCTATGCGGTGGGCTTGGTGCTGTTCGAAATGCTCACGGGTCAGGGGCCGTTCGAGGGCGTGCGCAACAGCCAGGTGTTCTTTGCCCATTTGACCCAGCCGCCCCCGGCGATCTCGACATTGGTCGGAGGGATCCCGCCGGAGGTCGATCGCTTCGTGACTAGCTTGCTCGCGAAGAAACCCGCTGACCGTCCAAGGAGCGCCGGCGCGGCCGCAGCGGCGCTGCGCTCGATGATCCGCACCTACTCGGCGGAAGACCTGAGCGACACTCGCGCGCGCCCCCTGAGCGGGGTGCTGACGCCAGCGGTCGCCCTTCCGGCGCGCTTTAACGCCACGACGCCAGATGTTCGGGGGGCGATCTCGCTTGTCCAGTCTCACCACGCGCCGCGCATGCCTCAGTACACCGAGCGCATCTATGATCCCGCGACGGTGCCGGAGCAGGGACCCACGGCTGCCGGGCACTTCACCGATCCGACCCGGATGAGCCCCGAGCGCGGGTCGCCCGACTCGGTGGGCAAGGTCCAGACTGAGCGACTCAGCGTGGACTCCGTTCCGCCACCGCCTGACGACTTCACGCAGGCGCCACCCACGCGGACGGCCGCACCAGTACCGGCACCACCCGTGCCGGTCGCACCCGTGCCGGCCGTAGCCAGCGTAGCGCTGCCGCGGCTCCCTCACGTTCGCGCCGTTTCTAGTGCGCCGTCGTCGAGGTCGGTGCTCCGCGTCGCCATCGTGGCCGCCGTCGCGGGGGCCGTAGCCGTCGGCGCGGCGCTCGTGCTGCTCAGCCGGGGCCAAAGCGGTGAAAGCCCCAGCCCCGAAGGACAGGCAGTCGCAGTAGCCTTCAGTGAAGGACCTGCACTCCCAGCGGCTCCGAGCGGGGCTTCTCCAAACCGCGCAGCGTCCGAGGCGACTCCTCCTCACGCGACGAACGGTGGACGACCTCAAGTGCCCGCGCCCAGCGCCCCCGCAGGTACGCTGCCACCTGCGGTGCGAAGCGGAGCGGCAACCCCCGGCCAGAGTGGGTTGAAAGCTCCGGCTCGGCGGGTCCTTGACCCGAGTGACACGGCCGCCCAGCCCCCGACGAACCCTGAGACGCCGGCCGCGGAGGTTCCCCATGAGCCAGAACCCTCCGGTCACAAGATGCCCAGCTCGGGTCTACCAGGCTTATAAGCGCACTACCGGCTCTTTGGCCGCCAGATCGTGACCAGACGTGGTCGCTGCTTTACCCGGGCGGGGCCTTGCCGTATGTTCCCGGCCCTAAAATCACGCCTCGAAGCGCGCCCCATTGATCCGGTGCCTCTGCATTTTCAGCAGGGTTGATCAATGTTTCGAGGCGGTTGCTCAACCGAAAGGAAACCAGCGCATCATGAATCAAGTCACTCAAGAAACTGAATCCGCAGGCGAGCTGCTCGCAGCCGCTGCTCCCCAACCGACGACCGAAGGGGCTGCCGTTCGCACCCTCGTCGACCCCACCAATCCCCTGAATGTCCGCGACCTGTTCGAGGCCGGCGTCCACTTTGGTCACCAGACGAAGCGCTGGAACCCGAAGATGCGCCCGTACCTGTACGGCGCCCGCAACGGGATCCACATCATCGATCTGGACCAGAGCGTTCAGCTCTTCCAGAAAGCGTTCAACTTCGCGATGGACACCGTCGCGCGCGGTGGCCACATCATCTTCGTCGGCACCAAGCGCCAGGCGCAGGACATCGTCCGCGAAGAGGCGACCCGCGCCGGCCAGTACTACGTGATCAACCGCTGGCTCGGTGGCACCCTGACCAACTTCCGCACCATCAAGGGCGGTCTGGAGCGTCTGAAGGCGCTTGAGAAAATGGCTGAGGACGGCACCTACTCGAACATCTCCAAGAAAGAGATTTCGCAGCTTGAGAAGGAGCGCTCGCGCTTCGAAAAGTACATTGGTGGCGTGAAGGGCATGGGCTCAATTCCGACCGCAGTGTTCATCATCGATCCCGCTCAGGAAGCGATCGCGGTCGCTGAGGCTCGCAAGCTGAACGTGCCGATCATTGCCGTCACTGATTCGAACTGCGACCCGAGCATGGTCCAGTATCCCATCCCGGGTAACGACGATGCTATCCGATCGATCCGCCTGATCACCTCGGCGCTCGCCGATGCGTGCTTGCACGGAATGTCGCGTCGTCGAGAGCACAGCTCCGGCCGCGACAATGGCGGCGGCCGCGATAACAACAGCCGAGGGGATCGCTCAGAGACCATCGTCTACCGCAGGTAGTCAACAACGAGCCTTGGGAGCGTCCGAGTCGAGACTCGGGTCGCCGCCCAAGGCGAAGTTTTTTTGTTGCGGTGCTCACCCGTTCTGTCGGTTGCCACTGCGGCACCCAACCACCCCAAAATTTGAAGAGGCAAGAGACCTATGGCGCAGATCGACTTGAAGCAAGTCAAAGAGCTGCGAGACCGCACTCAAGCGGGACTCAACGATTGTAAGAGCGCGCTCAGCGAAGCTGAGGGCGACATGGAAAAGGCAGTCGAGATCATTCTGAAGAAGGGGCTCGCCAAGAGCGCCAAGCGCGCGGGAGCGATTGCCGCGGAGGGTGCGGTCTCCGCATTCGTCGACGCTTCGGGTCAGAGCGGCGTCATCGTCGAGGTGAATATTCAGACGGACTTCGCTGCGCGCAACGCAGACTTCTTGAAGTTCGTCGACGGCGTGGTCGCTGCGGCCAGCAACGCCAAGACCGGTGCCGATCTGGGCGCTGAGCCTTTCCCCGGCGGCCCCACAGTCGAAGATGCGCGCCAGGCCCTCGTCGGCAAGCTCGGTGAGAACATCACGGTCCGTCGTTGGGATCGCCTGATTGTCGAGGCTGGGCTGGTTCACGCGTACATCCACATGGGTGGCAAGGTCGGCGCGCTGCTCGCTGTTAAGGCGAGCCCAGAAGGCGCAAAGAGTGCACCACTGAAGAAGTTCATGGAAGAAACGTCGATGCAGATCGCCGCTATGACGCCCTCGTTCCTTTCCGTCTCGGATGTGGACTCGGACGTCAAGGCGAGGCAAGCCGACATTTTTGATTCTCAGCTCAAGGACGAGGGTAAACCTGACGAGGTGCGCGGCAAGATCGTCGAAGGCAAGATCGCCAAGTGGATGAAAGAGATCTGCTTGCTCGAGCAGATGAGCGTCATCGACAACGAAAAGACCATCAAGGCTCAGGTCGCCGATCTGAACAAACAAGTCGGACCGGTCGAACTGGCCGGGTTCGTGTGTTACACGCGCGGCGAAGGCATCGAGACTAAGAAGGACGATTTCGCGGCAGAAGCGACGCGCATGGCGCAGGGCTGAGACGCGTGAACGGGAGGCGCCTTTAAGGGGGCCTCCCGTCGCTCAGCGAGGGCGCTGCGTGGTCAGGTGCTACCAACCGTGGGCTTGCCAACAAATGGATCTTCGTTTTCGTTCCCGTCGTCATCGCCACTTTGCGTGAGTTCGAGCAGCGTGCCGTAGACCTTGAGCCGCGGCGCTTCGTATGCCGCGGGTAGTGACGTCTCAGTGGGCTCTGTAGGTGCGTTGTTCATGGCTGAGGTCTTCGGCTGCCTGGTGTAGCGCTTCAAAACACTGGAGCTGCAGGCGCAGGCGGAGCGGAACAGTAGGTTGGCGGTCGAGCCACGCGCTGTCAAGCAAGCGCTCTGTGGCCGAAGAGAGTGTGGGCATCGGGACGCTCAATGGGGGGGAGGCGGTCCAGTTACCCTTGTCTCGGCGGCCCAGGACCTCAGGCGGTAGAAACTCGCGTCCGACGTCGCGCAGCGGGACCTTCGTCAGGCCCCGGCGGAAGAGTAGGGCAGGGTGGGTCGCGAGCGCGAGCTCCAGCACTTCGCGGCTGGTGAACGGCAAGACAGCGCTCATGCCGGCGCTCTTCGCGACCTCGGAGAAGCTGCCTGCGACGTGGGTCAGCTCATGCAGCAGAAGCAGGTACTCGCCGGGACTTGATCCATCAAGCAAGGCGGTTGAGTTTCGGCGCTGGGCGTAGCCTGCGCGCAGCGCAACGTGGTAGTGGTCTGCGAGAGCCTTTGGAAGCGGTGGACCCCAGGGGCGGTGCCGCCACTCGAAGAGCTTGACCCGTACGACAGGGTAGTCGCTCGCTTGGTGCAAGCAGAGCGAGTGGAGCGCCGTGATAGGCACCCCGCGGAGCCACTCGCGCCGTCGCCAAACACCGAAGGCTTCGTCGGCGAAATAGCCCGACATGACCGAGCTGAAGGCGCCCTGGGCGTGTTGTTGAGCCCTGAGCGCCAGCGAAACGAAAGCCGTTCCCGGCAAGAGGCGCCGCGGATTGATCAGCGCGCTCAGTGTGGCCTCGGTCGCTGCGAGCTCAAGCTGACTCTCGAAGGCGCTGGCCTGCAGGGCTTGGTACTTTCGCTCGCGCGGGGTGAGCGGATCGGTGGGGGGAGGGAGTAAGCTGACCGCGCTGAGGCGAGCCTGTGTGAATCGCTTGGTCAGGCCGACGAGCAGCGAGGAATCTAGGCCGCCGCTGTGCAGGACCAGAGTTTGCGTCGCGGGGGCTGCCAGCTGCGACTCGCAGAGCGTACGCTTGAGCAAGTGGCCTAGGCGTTCACTCAACGCGTCGGCTGCGGCGGGCGACGGGGGAACGAGTCGCAGCGGCAGCGGGCGCCAGTAGCGGCTGACCCGTGAGCGCTGGGGGGCCACACACGCGAACTCACCGCCCCGAAGGGTGGTCGCTCCGGCGAGTGTCGACGTGAGCTCCGGCAGGCCACAATAGGCGTGCATTGCGAGGATCGTCCCGAGCGGCGAGAGCTCAATCGGCTCGTTCTGGACGAGCGCGAGCCAGTCCTGCCGGGTGCTCAGGATCACGCGCCGTTCGCTGCTGCGGAAATGCCAGCGACCTTGGGCGCAGACTGCGGCGGCGAGCGTGGCCTGTCCGCCAGGGCGGAGCGCCGCGAAGCTGAAGTCCCCGGGCAGCTGATCGAGGTGCTCGGGCTGGTCCAGAGCGAGCCTCAAGATGCGCTCTGGGTTTCTCTTGAGTTGTTGTTCGTGGGCGGCTCGGCCGTAAGAGTAGAGCAAGCCTGGAGGGGCTGGCTGCGGTTCGCTGGCTAGCGTGGGGTCGGTCGCTACCAGCCAATCCCCCACCAACCGCGCAGGGCCGAGCTGCGGACAGCGCCGCAGCCGGCGGAGCTCAATCGCGCGTTCGGCTTCGGGCACGAACAGACAAAGCCAATCGGTGATCACTCTTGCACTCCGAGACTTGGCGCCAGCAAGCAGCTCTCGGCGGCACGACCCAGCTGTCGCCGCCCGCTCTCGCTCAGTACTAGGTCTCTCGGAATATGCGCGGCGTAGATCGACACTTGAGCGGCGAGCTCACGCAGTCCCGGCAGTAACTGTGCGACGACCGTGTCGCAGAAGCCCGCGATACGGAGATTTTGTACGAGGCCCATCAAGCGCGTGTGTCCCTGCAGCAGCTCCAGGCGCGCAGTCGTGCCGCCTGTCATCAGCCTAGGGAGCCAAATGGCGCGGAGCGGAGCGCTGAGCACGCGCAGCGGCAAAACCCCGAGCCGGCCGTCACCGGTGCGTCGTGACGGAGTCGTGCCATCGGAAAAGACGCCTTCGGCGCCCGAGCGCAGCCGGAGCTCTTGCACGCCGGCCAGCGCAACACGGCCGCCGCGGGTAAGTTCAATACGCAGGGTGTCGTCGGTGATCAAGGCCGCGCCCTGGGTGCAGAGGGCCGCGGCGAGAGAGCTCTTACCGGCGCCGGATTGGCCGGCAATGGCGATCGCCTGGCCGCCCAGAGCCACCGCGCTGGCGTGGAGCACCGGCACTCCGCGCAGGCCGAGCAGCGCCGCCAGCACGGCGTTGGCGAAGAGCGCTCCGGGCAGGGTGGGCTCCGCGCCGGGATTGAGCGCGTAGCGAACTTCACTTCCGGCAGCCTCGAAGTCGCAGCAATCGGGAAACAGCATCAGGTGGACATCGTGACTTGTGAACAGCTGATAACCGGCGCCCGACCGCGACTGCCCCGCCGCGAGGGTCGCGTCAGCGCTGGGGGGCGGTAGAGGCTCGCTGGCGCGCCTCAGCACGTAGTCGTACGACTCGGAAGCGGGGATCGAGTGGGCGCCCGGCAGCTCGAAGGGGACACTGACTCGCAGCCCATGGAGCGAGTAGCTGTGGAAGGGTTCAGGATCGAAGGACGGCATAGTTCAGGTCTTGGGGCTTGAATTCTTGCCCGCCGACGACGAGCCACGCGTGAGCGTCCAGGTCCTCAGCTCGGCGTCGCACGCCGACACAGAGCGTTGGATGGTATTCGCGCAGCAGCGACCCTAGCGTGAGCGCGCGCCTCAGGCACGAGTCGGGGAGAGGGAGCTTTCTATAAGCGCGCCCCACCGCCTGTTCGGCGCGAGCTCGGAGCTGCGGCGTGAGCGTGGGTACGGTCGGGAGCGGGTTGGGGCTCGGACCCGGCGGAGCGACACCGAGCGCGCGGCACACTCGTGGGAGGTCCCTCATCCGGAGCAGCGCTTCCACTCGGATTGCAGTCGCCACCGCGCGCAGAAACCAGGCCAATTCGGGTAGGCTTGGCATCGCGCCCCTATGCGTGCTCCCCGCGGACCAGGAGACCGCGTGAGTCCAGCTCGCCCACCAGATCGCAGACGTCCTTACGAATTGTTTCAACTGGGACGTTGGGGTAGCGTGCATGCACGGTCACCGCAGCCTGGTCGGGATCGCCGTGCGACTGAAGGCTTCTCCAGACGAAGGTGCCCAATTGATTCAAGCCAAAGTAGATCCCGGTGTGTAGGTTTAGCAGCACCAACTCGCCGTCAACCTCTTCGCTGACGACGTGGCCTGGCACGCTGAATCGGGTCGTGGCACTGCCTGCGCTCGACATGGGGCACCACTAGCAGATGTCGTGCGCTGCGCGAGGGGAAAGCGGGAGGTGATGCCGAGCGCGTCACTTGAGGGGACTGGGAGCTTGCATTTGTGAGCAGGTTTGCGAAACTCCGCCGCGCGCTGTCCCAGTGTTTGTGCGGCTCCTTAAGGGCCAATCTTGAAGTGTTTTCACCTGGCCGAGCGGGCCGGTGAAGGGAGTAAAAATGTTGAAGTTCCGTTGGGTTTGGGGTGCAGCCTGGTGTGTTTTTCCTTGGGTGTGGGCTTGCGGTGATAGCAACGCCGGGAAGCTGTTTGGCCCCCCGGGTGAAGGAGAAGACCGGGTCGATGCCGGTGCCAGGGTCGACGCGGGCGGTGCTTGTCTGGTGCGCTTCGATAGCCCTTCGGGTGGCCAGGTGCTCACCCTTCAAGACGATGAGGATGCGGACTGCAGTAACGGCGTTCAGACGACCGTTGAAGCGAGCGTCACCGTTCCCAATGGCACGGAAATCGAAGTCACTCTAGGCGCCGAGCGCCGAACGCTCACGGTCAGCGACGGCACGGTACGAATCCCGCGTCTCGACCTGCCCGCAAGCGGCGAGAGCGTGATCCGGATCTCGGTGCCTGGCGATGCAAGCTGTCAAGCTGAGCTCACTGTCACTAGCCGCTGCGACGCTGCGCCCAGCTGTGCGATCACCTCCCCAACGAAGAGCGTGTTGAACGGAGAATCCGCGCCGCTCGGGGACCGCGTCGGAACCCCGGAAGCCCCGTTTCGAACCCGGGTGGTGGTCACGACCAGCGCCCCCGATGGCGCACAGGTCACGCTGGATACCGGGAACGACCTGCTGCTCGGGATTGCGGACGGCGGACTTGCGGAGTTTCCGGCAGTCTTGCTGGCTCCCGATGGCGAGCATGTCCTGACGGCCCAATGCTCCGCTGGCGAGGCGACACAGACCAGTGCGCCTCTTGCGCTGGTCGTTGACAGCGAGGCGCCAGTGATCGAGCTTGAGAAGCTCGTCCCGGTCGACGGACAGCGCTTCACCCAGGACGCGCTCCCACAAACTCCGGACCTCGACTTTGACGTGTGCGTGCCCGTGCAATCTGGGGACGCGTTAGGCCTCGCTGGCGCCGCCGCGAGTAACGTGTGTGTAGCGATCGGCAATCAGGCCCCGACGTGTGGTGCGGCCGAAGCCGGCGCGTTGCCGGAGGGCGGGGACGGCGTCTGCGTGCGCCTCGAGTGCCCCGGGTCCGCCCCGTTCGCTCTGGACCTTGGCGTCCTGGATGCCGCGGGGAACCGAGCGAGCCATAGCATCGCGGGCGTCAGCTGTACCTCCACGGCACCGTCAGTTGAAATCGTCAACCTGAGGGACGCGACGCTAGCGCCTGACGACGCGGCTCTGCGCATGCTGGCTGCCGGGATGCCGGACGGGCAGCTTAAGGACGCCGACGCCGCGGTCTTCGGCGCTCAGCACGATGTCGTTGCGTGCACGAACGCGATGAGCGGTGAAGCTCGACTGTTGGCTGGGCCAGCGGGCGATGACCTCACCGAAGTTGCGATTCAGGCGACGTTCGGCTCGGCTCAGGTGGGAGAGTGTCCGGCAGACCTGCCGTTCGTGATTCGGTTCGCTGGGGCCAGTCTACCCGAAAGTGTCGAGGGGCCGGACGGGGAGCTCATCGCGGCAACCGAGTTGCGCGTGGAAGTGCAAGACGCTCAGAACGAGCGCAACCAGAGCGGGCCGGTGCGCCTCTGGGTGGACAGCATCGCTCCTAGCGTGACCTTAATTGCCCCGACCTCGGCGGAGCTCTGCGACGCGCCGCAGGCAGAAAACACCGAAGTGGTTCTCGCCGTGCGGCTGAGCAGTAGCGCGTACCCGGCGCCAGTGACCGCCGCGGTGCACACCGCGGGCATCCCAGGGGCTGAAGTCGTACTGAACTCGCCGACCCAGTCTGCGGATTTGTCCTTCCCGCTCGGCATGCACTCGTTGGTGGCGACCACCACCGAGCGTTCCGGAAACGTGGGCCGGCTCGACACTTGCGACGTCGCCGTGGGCGATCCTGCTGTCGTGACCTTCGTCCGCCCAGCACCGGACGCGATTTCCCTAAACGCTGCCACCACCGCCCCCGCTCCGCGGACCTATCAAGACGTAGATGGCGCTGCCGCGGGCTGGCAGGGCACGCTGCAGGTTGAAGTCTCAAACCTGGACGTGACTGCCCTTGGAGGGGTGGGTCTCCAGTTCGAATTGGACGGGGTTGCTTTCGGTGCGCCGGTCGCCCTCGATCTCGGGGTGATCGACGCGGACTCTGTGACGGTGTCGCTGAACACGTCTGCTGTCTCAGGTGGGATCCCTGAGAGCGCTCAGCTCAGTCTGGGCGCACGTTTGATTGGGATGGCGACTCCGGCCGAAGCCAGCGTGGACTTGGTCGTAGACACCGTGCCACCGACCGCCGTGTCTGCCCTAGTCCCACAAGCCAGTAGCGGCCCGGGCGATCACCGGGTGTCGAGGTTTCGCCTGGACTGGGTAGCCGCGGGCGATGGACTGATGGGCGCGGACCGGGTCGCGGGTTATCGCGTTGCCTACAGCCCCGGATCCCTGGTGACGCAAGGCCTCTTTGATATCGCGCTAAACGATACGGATCCGCTGACCTACCAAGCTCGGGCCGAGTGGCAAGGCGTTCCTGTCGCGCCCGGCGAAGCCGAGTCGATGGTGGTGAGCGACCTCATGGCCGGGCGCTTGTACAACTTCGCCGTTCAGGCGGTTGACGCCGGACTGAACTTAGGACCGCTCGTCCAAGGGGTCTCGGGACAACCACTTGTCTCCCCGGGTGCTGTCGCACGCCACAAGACGTTGGTGCTCACTCCCCCAGATGACTTGAACACCGAGTTCGGGTTTTCTGCTGATGGCTCCACGGATCTTACTGGAGATGGCCTCGCCGAGCTCGTTGTGGGGTCCAACCACGGCAACAAGGTTTACATCTACAAGGGGGACGTGAACGGGTACAGCGCGACCCCGCTCGTGACCATTTCAGGTCCGCCCGGCGTGCGCTTTGGAAACTCAGTCGCCGTTGTCGGAGATCTGAACAACGACCAGCCGAGCTCTGCAACGGCCACCCAAGTCGCCCAGTCGAGCGATCTCGTGATCGCCGCGATTGGGGACAAGTCTGGCCCCACGGGCGCTCGGGGGAGGGCCTACATCTTCTATGGCCGCGACTGGAACCTGGCGACAAACCAGTCGCTCTCCACGGGAGCAAACGACCATGGGGCGACGATCGATTTGGCGATGCCGGGGGGCACCTTGGCGGGGTTGACGAGTGCTACGCGCCTCGGAGACTTCAACGGGGACGGCGCGGACGACTTCGCTTTGACCGCCCCGTTGTTTGATGAGATCAACTTCGTGGGGGCTGTATTTGTAGTGTTTGGTGGAACCCAAGCCCAGCCGTTCGCGTCATTGACCCTTCCAGATACGACCGGAAGTCGCGCTATCGCGATCTACGGCGCGACGGCTGGCCAGGCTTTTGGCAACACGAACCTGGGGGTTCGCCCGCTGGTTGGGATTCCGGACTTGTTCGGGCCTGGCAGCGCGGCGCTGGTGGTCGCTCGCCCGTTTGCAGACAGCGTGGGAGCGTTTCGTTTCGCGGCGGGGCCGAGTCTCACCTCGGCTGACGCCCAGGCGACGCACACAGCGCCGGAGAACACGTTCGTCGGGAATTTTGGTTTCGCCACCACGGCAGGCCGAATCTTGGCGGTGTCCAACCCGAATCATGTGACGGTGACTGGGGTCGGCGCCGATCGCGAAGGCTCGGTGGATGTGTTCTTGTCCTCGGCGGGTGACCCACTACCGTCACCGTTCGTCCGTCTGTACGACACTCGCTCGACGGACAACTTCGGCCAAGTGTTAGTAGGAAGCGCCTACTCCGGGCGCCCCAGCTCCTACGGCCTACCGCTCATGGGCGACCCAAGTGTCAACGATGCTGACCTGGTGGTCGCGGCTTCCACCAATGCCGCTGGGTTTCCGTTGGTCTATTTCATCAAGGGGCAACAGCTCACTCGCCTCTCCGGAGAGGTCAACTTAGCCACTACTTTGACCCCGACGAGCCTGCTGGACCTGGCCAAAATGCCCTCGCCTCCAGTCGGATGGAAAGGTTCCATCGGCTACGGGATCCGCGACATGAACGGCGACGGCTTCGCCGATGTCGCGATAGCCGAGTTTCAACCCGATGGGAACCCTAACACCCCGCCCCCTGCCATCGATGGTCGGATCATCATCATCTACTAGGGGCCTTGACCCTGCCGTAAGCGTCCACCCAAGCGCGTTCTGCGATGAGGGCAGCCTGATCGGAGCGGGCTCAGTGATCTGGCACTTTTGCCACGTCATGAGCGGCGCGCGATTGGGCACAAACTGCAGTGTGGGGCAGAACTGCTTCGTCGCGGGCGGCGCTGTGTTGGGTGACCGCGTTCGTTTGCAAAACAATGTGAGTGTTTTTGATGGCGTCGAACTCGGGGACGACGTGTTTTGCGGTCCTTCGGTCGTCTTCACCAATGTGCGCCGCCCTCGCGCAGGCCACAGCGGCTTCCGCGAGCGGACGCACGTGATGCGCGGGGCGACCCTCGGGGCCAACGCCACCATTCGGTGCGGGGTGACTTTGGGAGAGTACTGTTTTGTCGGCGCCGGCTGTGTCGTGACGGCGGATGTAGCGCCCTACGCGGAAGTGGCGGGTGTTCCGGGGAAACAAGTCGGGTGGGTGAGTCGCTGCGCCGAGCGCTTGGTGTTTGACTCATCGGGGAGCGCTCGGTGCCCACTCAATGGTGACGGCTACCAGCTGGCGGCTGGGACTGTCTTTTGGCTGGAGGCCGGGTCCGTCCGGAGCGATTGAACAGAGCCTGAAGACGTCCGGTGACTTAACTCTGCTTGTCGTCTTCGCTACGAGCGTAGTATTCGTACCGGTAGTAACCCCCGTAACCGTACCCGGCTCGGCTGGTGTCGATATCGTTGAACACCACCCCCAGCAGATTCTTCGTGACTTCCCGCAGGGTGCGGGCTGCTTGGGTGGCCACGTCGCGACGGGTCAAGTTGGCGCGGACCACTAACAGAGTTCCATCGACCTTGGTGGATAGGATAGTCGCGTCGGTGACGGCCATCACCGGTGGGCTGTCGATCACAACCTGGTCGTAGCGTTCGAGCAGCTTCTGCATCAGCGACTCAAAGCGAGCGCTCTGGAGTAACTCGGACGCGTTGGGCACGCCAGGCCCAGCCGTTAGTAAGTCGAGGTTCGGGACGGGCGTGCTGAGGTCCCAGGTACCGAGCAAGCTCTCATCCAGGAGCAGCGTGGAGAGGCCCCTTTCGGTGGTGCGTCCGAAGACCTTATGGAGCCGCGGTCTCCGCAGGTCGCAGTCCATGAGCAAGACCCGTCTATCCGCCTGGGCCAGCGCTGTGGCAATCCAACAGGCGACTGTGGTCTTGCCGTCGCTCGGGCCGCCGCTGGTCACGAGCAGTGTTCGCTGGGGCCGATCGGGTGACACGAACATCAAGTTGGTTCTCAGCGCGCGCGCGGCTTCGGCCACGCTGCTCATAGGCTTTTCGTGAACAACCAGCTCCTCGCCATTCGCCGCGCCGCGCCGTCGACGCTTCTTCGGTGCGTCGGCTGACGAGGTGCGTGGCAGTGACCCAAGCACCGTCGCGCCAAGCGTCGCCTCTACTTCCAGCACGTTTCGAAATGTGCGATCGAGTGCGACTCGACCCAAGGCACCGAAGAGCCCCAGACACAAACCCGCGAAAGCGCCCAGTACCACGTTTTGTTTGGACTTCGGCGACACTGGGCGGTCAGCGCTCACCGCCGCGTCGATCACGCGAATGTTGTTGAAGCGCAGGTACCGAGTGAGGTCGCTCTCTTTGCTACGCTCAAGCACCAAAGAGAACACTTTCTCGGTGTTCTTTTTTGCGCGGTCGAGGCGGGTGTACTCCAGGCCTAGGCGGTTGAGCTCAAGGGCCTGCGTTTTTGCGCGTTCGAACAGTCCGCTCAAGCCGGCGGCTTCGGTGCGTTTGGCGGCGAGACGTCTGCCCAAGGCGTCGCGGATATTCGTGACTTCCGACAGCAGCGCGCTCTTGCTGAGTTCGACCCTTGAGGCGGCGGCGAGTGCGCTGGGGTGGTTCTCGCCCTTGCCAGACTCAATCAAGGACGAATAGTCCTTCTTGGCGTCTACGTAGTCGGAGCGGAGTCGCTGCAGCAGCTGGCTGTCCAGTAGCTCTTGCACGGGGAGGCGACTTGGGTCTTCGAGATCGATACCCGCGAGCTGTTTGTTTCGAGCGCTGACCTCTTCGATGGCTGCACGAACCCGCGTGAGCTCGTGGTTCAGTTGCTGCATTTCGTCTCGCAGCATGTTGTTCTGATCGTCCATTGAGACGCTCAGAATTTGGTTGTCTTTCTTGAAGTCGTGAAGCGCGAGTTCGCGACTGCCGAGCTCGTCCTGGAGCTTGGCGACCTGGACATCGAGCCACTCAGCGGCAGCGGTGGTCGATTCAAGCGCGTTGTCGACGTTCAGATCGATGTAGATCTCCACGAGGGTGGCCAGAACGCGCTCGCCGCGTTCTGGCTCTGCGTCGTCGAAGCTGACTGTGACTAAGCGGCTGTCCTTGATCGGGACGACCAGCATGCGTCCTTGCAGCGCGGCTTGCGCCAGCTCCTCGGTCGCCTCGAAGCCCGGGGGAACCACGAAGCCGGTGGGCTGATTGAGTATGAAGGTCGGATCGCGATGGAGTCCGAGACGCTTGACCGTCTGCAGGGAGACCACGCGGCTCTTTAGGATTTCATGCTGCGTTCGGTAATACTCCTGGTTGTTCCACACCATGCCGCTGCCGACCTCTACGGCGCCGCGAACCTCGGCGCCCAGCGGCCTGGGAGGGGTGGGTTCGATTTGCAGAGTCGTGGTCGCCCGGTAAATCTTCGTCTGTCCTGCCGAGTAGAAGCCAGCCGCGACCGCGCAGACCAAGCTTGCGACGCCGAGCAAGAGCCAGTTTTTGCGGACCAGACCAACGAACTGCGACTGTAGTCGTCCGGTGCCCTGCTCTTCGTCGGCTTTCGTTTCGGGGGCTGGCAGGGGCATGGCTTGCAGACGTCTAGGGAAACTCCCCGGAACTTAGCCCGGCGAACGAAATTCGCAAACTCTTGAGTCAGTCCACAGGCCTGCGCGTGCCAGGTGCGTCGAGCGCCTCGCCTTGGATATTGAGCGCTCGGCGACGGGCGTCCGCTGGCCATTGCGCTCAATCTGTGCGACGAGACACTGGCAGTCGTGGGAGGGCTAGGCACACGCGAGGGGTTGGGTTTGGGGCTGATGGCTTGCGTCGTTGCTGCGGCTCCGCTCTTGATCGGGGCCATTCATGCGACGACTCAAATCAGTCTCTGTGTCGCCGCGGCCATCGGACTCTTAGTCCTGGGTCGGAGTCGCGTTGCCTTCGGTCGCGGGGTGGGGGTTCTGCTCGGCTTGGCAGCGATCACCGGGCTTCAGGCAGTACCTTTGCCTGGGGCATGGCAGGCGGCGATCAACGGCGAGCTCCGGGAGGTCTGGGCCGAAGCGCTTGCGCTCGTCGGAACCCCCGACGCTTGGCACCCGCTGACTCTAGAACCGGCCGCCACTCGTCGCGAGGTCTTGAAGTGGCTGCTCTACGCTGCGGTCTGGGGGGTCGCGGTGCGACTCGGGCAACGTCGAGGCACCCGCCCCGCGACCCAGTTTGTGTTTGGATTGGGCGTCGTGCTGGGCTTGACCACCTGGGCTCACTGGGCGCTTGGCGCCACCCAGGTGTTTGGAGTCTACCAACCGGTATTTGCAACAGGTCGTGTCCCATCACCGCTGCTCAATCCGAACAATTTGAGCTGCGTATTGAATCTGGCGGCGTTCTGCGGGCTAGGTCTAGTGACCAGCCGACGGTCAACGAGGGTCGAACTCGCGCTCGGCTTGGTGGGTACGGCGGTCCTCGCCGCTGGCTCCATCCTCTCTGGGTCGCGTGCCGGGGCCGGGGGGCTCGCTCTGGGTTTTCTGGCCTATGGCGTGGTCACGTTGTACCGTGAACGCTCGGTCCGTTTCGCGCTGTCGGTGGCATGGCCAAGTGTGGCGGTGGTGGGTCTGGGCTTGGCGCTTGCAGGGCTAGCGATGACCCGCCGCGCCGCGAACGAGCTCCAGGATGCGTCGCTGGTCAAGTTTCTACCGATGGACTGGGCCCTGAGAATGATCTGGGATCACCCGTTCACGGGCGTCGGCCGCGGTGCCTTCGGGGCAGCAGTGGGGCCCTATCGAGACCAGATGGGAGCGCACACGGTGTTCGAACATCCAGAAAACTGGGTGCTCGAGTGGATCAGCGGATGGGGGATCCCTGTGGGGCTGCTCGCCGTGGGTACGCTGCTCGGCGCGCTTGCACCGCGGCGACTGCTTGCGGGCTCCTGGCGCTCGCGCTTGCCGCTCTATATCGGCTGCGTGGTGTTCGTGTGCCAGAACCTCGTGGACCTGGGTTCGGAGGTCCCTGGGGTGGTGCTGCCTTGGCTGTTACTCTTTGGGGTGCTGTGGGGATCGCGCAGTGCGCGCGGCGCAGCCAGTGCAGCGAAGGCGCGGGTGGTGGGGCACCAGGTCTGGGGCCTCTGGGGTTTCTGTGGATTACTGCTCGTGCTCTCGGCGTGGTTTGCCGCGATGCCCCTGGCCTTGGCTCGGGACGAGCGCCGTCAACTGAGTTCGCGGCTGGCGGAACCCCAGCTGTACGAGCGTGCCCGGAGCGCGGTGCGAGCGCACCCGGGCGATCCGTACCTGCTGCGCGTCGCAGCTCTATCGGCTCACCAAGCACGTTCGCCGTTAGCGTTGAAGTGGGTGAACGCCGCGTTGCGGCGCGATCCCAACAACTCACGAACGCTGGTGCTGCTCGCCCAAATCCTCCAGGAACGGGGCGCCGTTGGGCAAGCCTTGGTCAGTCTGCGCGAGGCTGCTTCGCAGGAGCAAGCGCTGGCCCCAACGGTGGCGCAAATCGTCCTCGGTTGGGCTCCAGAGCAAGCCATGAAGGCGGTCCCCGACGGCCCTCTGGGCGAAGCCATGCTGGCGCAGTTGGCAAACAAAGCCAGCGGAGCTAGGGCGCGGTACGAATTTGCAAGCGAACTGCTCCGGCGCCTCCCGCAGAGTGAGCTCGGTGCGGTCGCGAAAGCGTCGGTGCTGAGCGAGGCGAGCCTACAAAAAGACCCGCTTTGCCAGGAGGTGCGCTGCGTGAGCCTCGCGCGGGACGCAATTGAACCCTTCGTCATGAGTTCGGCGAGCTCCCAAGCGGTGTTGCAGGCGAGAGCGCTGGTCCTCATGGCCAGCGGGGAGTTCAAAACCGCCTATGCGTTGTTGCTTTCCGGCTGCCCGCGTAGCCCCTCGGCGGCGCGCTGTCATGAACTCCTGCTCCGATCCGCGGCGGACCTCCCTCAGGCCGAGTACCTCGTGGCAGGGGACGCCTACCTAGATGCCATGTGCCGCTCGCCTCGCGGCTGCCAACAGGCCGAGCAGGCGATGAGCCTCGCGTACGAGCGGCGCGGGTTCACAATGGCGGCGCTGTCCATCACTCGCTCGCTCGTCCGACGGTCGCCGACCATTGACGGGTGGTTGCGCGTTTCGATGCTGGCCGAAAAGGCCGGGCGGCTTCACGAAGCCGTCGTCGCCATCGACCGAGCTGGCAAGCTCCACTCCGCGGGCGGCACGGCGGCTCCGGACCCCCGAATTGAGGAGCGAAAACGGCTGCTCAACCGCGCGCCCGAGTAGCGCGGGTTCGGTGCGAAACAAGACTGGCACTCGCTGCGCCGAGCGCGTATCTGAGGACGAAACGATGCCCATCTGCGCCGTCTCTGTCGATCTCGACGAAATCCCGAACTACGCGGCGATTCATGGAATCCGCGCGGAGTCGGTCGACCTCAACGCCGTGTATGACCGGGCGGTTCCGCGCCTGTTCGAGTGGGCCCATAAGCAACAGATCCCGCTCACCCTGTTCACGATCGCGAGCGATTTGCGTCGCGAAGCCCCGAAGCGCCGCCTGCTTGAAGCGATCGAGCGTGGTCACGAAGTTGGCAACCACTCGCTGGATCATCGTTATGATCTCACCCGGTTGGGCTCGGACGAGATACGAGACCAGGTGCGAGGCGCCCAGCAGCTCTTCGCGGAACACCTGGGTGTTACGCCGACTGGCTTCCGCGCACCAGGATACACCGTCAGTGACCCGCTCTATGAGGTCTTGAGCGAGGAGGGTCTCCGCTATAGCTCGTCGGTCTTTCCGTGTCCGGCGTACTACCTTGCCAAAGCCGGCGCGATAGCGGCGAAGGGGATTGTCGGCAAGCGCTCTGCATCTGTGGTCGATGATCCGCGCGTGCTGACCGCGCCCACTCGACCCTATCGCGTGGGGCGTCCGTACTGGAAACGGGGGCAGGGGCTGATAGAGGTCCCGATTCAGACGACACCGGGCTTGCGCCTGCCGTTCATCGGGACGGCGCTGACCCTCGCCGGACCGCGAGTGAGTCGCTGGCTCGCACAGCAGGTGAGCCAGGTACCGCTCGTCAACCTCGAGCTGCACGGCATTGACCTCCTGGATGAGTTCGACGACCTCAGGGGACTGGCCCAGGTTCAGCCCGATCTGCGGGTGCCGCTCAAGACGAAGCTTCAGGCTCTGAGCGCCGCGATCACAACGCTGAAGGCGGCGGGGCATCGTTTCGTTACCTTAAACTCTGCAGTGAACGAGCTCTTCTAGTGCCGTGTTCGTCGCCGAAAACGACCGTAGACGCGGGACTGATTCGGGGGCATTGACTCGCGGCCAGGCGAGTGCGAAACCGGGCGCGCATGAACGTCGAAGAACTACAAGGCGCGCTCAGCCTGTCCGGAGCCCAGCTCGCGGGCGAGTGGTATGAGCTGCCTGCGGGCAAACTTCTCACTCTGCACCTCGCTTCCAGCGGCGTCGGACTCGGAGTCACCAAAATCGAAGCCCTGAAGCTCATCGGAGGCCAGGTCCACGCGCGAAACTCTAGGGGCGACCTCTACGCTTTCGCGATGGCCGACGTCTTCGCGTGCAATATCGACCTCGGTGAGTCTCGGGGAAGAAAAGCTGGATTCTCAGCCTGACCTCCGAGCCCCCATGACCGCTGATACTCTTCGCATTGGGAGCCATACGTTTAGTTCCCGCCTATTCGTTGGCACAGGCAAATACCAGGACGTCGCCGAGACCGAGGCAGCGCTCGTAGCGTCCGGGGCGGAGGTCGTCACGGTCGCGCTCCGGCGCGTGGATCTCAAGGACCGCTCTGCCGGATCGATGATGAGCTTGGTCACCAGCGGGCGCTGGACGATTCTGCCGAACACCGCCGGGTGCTACACCGCCGAGGACGCGGTTCGCACACTGCGCCTGGCGCGAGAGCTGGGCATCGGGGACTTGGTCAAGCTTGAGGTGTTGGGCGATCCAAAGACCCTCTACCCGGACAACGAGCAGACGTTGGAGGCCGCAAAGATCCTCGTCAAAGAGGGGTTCACTGTACTGCCCTACTGCATCGACGATCCGATCGTCTGTCGCAAGCTCGAAGACTTAGGTTGCGCGGCGGTGATGCCACTGGCCGCGCCGATCGGCAGTGGACTCGGGATCCGTAACCCCCACAACCTAGCCATCATTCTGGAACACGCGAAGGTGCCCGTGATCGTCGACGCCGGGGTCGGCACCGCCAGCGATGCGGCCGTCGCGATGGAGCTCGGGTGCGACGGCGTCCTAATGAATACGGCGATCGCCGCCGCTCAGCACCCCATACTCATGGCTCAGGCGATGCGCTTGGCGATAGAAGCCGGGCGACTGGCGTTTCGTGCTGGTCGAATGCCCATGCGTCGCTATGCGTCGGCGTCCAGTCCCATCACCGGCGTGATTTGAGCGCGAACTCAAGCTCCCGACTGGCCTGGCGCTCAGCCGCAGTACTCTACTTCGTGGCCATCTTCGCCGGGGGCTCCTGGCGGATGCCTAGCGTCTCCGGGGGGGTCTCGGACAAGACCTTGCACTTCTTGGTCTTCGGGGGCTTCGCGCTCGCGCTGCTCCCTGCGCTGCCTCGGGCGAAAGCTGCGGCGTGGCGTCTGGGCGTAGGCTTCCTACTCGCGTCGACGGCCGGCGCCCTGCTGGAGCTGTGGCAGGGCCTCTTGCCACACCGCAGCGCTGAGTTTCTCGACTGGGTTGCCGACACTCTCGGAGCCGCGATCGCGGTGCTCGGCGCGGCCGTTGGGCTCTGGTTCTGGAAGAGGCGCTCAGCCGGAGATCCAAAATAGTGAACAATCCAGCCGGGGTAGCTGGCCTTCCGCGCCTGATTTGGATCACTGACGCAGCCGCACACGGCGCCGACGCGACGCTTCAAACGGCCGAGCAGCTCTGCGTGCTGGCCACGCCGGGCGCTGTGTGTGTGCAATTGCGAGACAAGGTGTGGTCGGGCCGGCAGCGATTGGAGCTCGGCCATGCTTTGCGCCTCATCACTCGCCGCCACGGCCAATCATTGAGCGTCAACGATCGGCTCGACCTCACGTGGATGCTCGACGCCGAAGGGCTGCACTTGGGCGAAAGCAGCGTCTCAGCGAGCGAGGCTCGGAGGTTTTTTGCAGCCAGAGGGCGACCATGCTGGATTAGCCAAGCCACCCACGGGGTCTCTGCCGCGACGGGCGCCGCGGTCGACGCCCTGGTGCTCGCCCCGATTTTTTCGTCGAAGAAGGGCGCGCGAAGCTTGGGGCTACCGGCGCTCGCTGAGCAAGCTGCCCTGTCGGAGCGCCCAGTTTATGCCTTGGGCGGCGTCTTGCCGAGCAACTGCGAAAGCGCGCTGTCGGCCGGGGCGACCGGAGTGGCGGCGATTTCCGCCGGATATGACTCCGCTGCCGCGCTGCTTTCGGCGCTAGGCGCTAGGCGCTAGGACTGGGAGAGCTCGGCTCGTGCTGCGTGTCCCAGCTATCGCACAATCCGTCGCGCTTGGATTGAAGTTCATCCGCGATCAGCCGTTCAGGCTCCTTGCAACGATGAGTCATCCCAGCGACAGAGTTGTGAAACAGCGTAAGCTGTCGGTGCTTGTGGTCGACGACACCCCTGTGGACCGTCTGCTCTACAAACGGATGCTCACGCACAATTGCGATGACTACGACGTGCGGGAGTGTGGGAGCGCAGAGGCGGCGCTGGAGTTGATTGAAGAGTCCTGTCCTGACTGCGTGCTGCTGGATCACCAACTCCCGGGGTTAAGCGGTGTGGAGCTGATGAAGAAGCTCGCTGCCCAAAGTGGGGATCTCCCGACCCCGGTGATCATGATCACGGGTCTGAGTGACGAGGTCCAAGCGTTCCGAGCGATGCAAGCGGGCGCAACGATGCTCCTCGCGAAGGGCTTCGTCAACGCGACCACGCTGCGTCAGGCGGTCGAGTCCGCGATCGCCCGTGAGCTGCCACGCAGGGCCCGCATGCTGGCGGCCGAGTACGATTACGCCTGCGCCGCTTACACTGGCGGTGAGCGAGTCCCCTCTGACCAAGAGCTGGCGGAGTTCGCGATCGCCAGCGAGTTCTCCAAGCTGCTCGGGATCCTGCGGGATAGAAGCCACGCGTCGAGACCCCCGCCGAACTCTCTGCGCATGCTGCGGCGCTGAGGGCCCAGCCGACTCGGCGCTTCCCGCCATACGCTGAGTCGCGGCTGACCTGCCTGCCCACGGCGCGCGGCAAAGCGGAGGTTTCGCAGCTGTGCATTAATGACGATTGCTAAGCTGGCCTGCGTCTCTGGGCCGTCGCCAGCGTACGGTTCAAAGCGGCGCAGCAGCCCGCATTTGCGGTATCCGGTGCCGGCTTCTGCAGCGAGTTCGAACGGAAGATTGAAGGTCAATCGGCTCGGACAGTAACGACGTGTGCCACAACGTGACGCGCTGCTCTGACTCGTTGTCAGGGCGCGGAGTTCTGGCTTGCGGAGCCGATGTAGGTGTGACACGGTGCGCACGCGGCTGGACCCCCATCTCGCTGCGTTGACACCCACAGCGCGGACCCCCGTTTGGCCGCGTTGACACCGATAGGGCGGACCCCTCCGTTCGGCCCTGCCGTCATTCTTTTGAACTGGAGCACAACTTTGCGACTAATTTCTATTTTGAGCCTGTTGTCCCTCGGAATCGCCGCCTACGGCTGCGGATCCTCTGAGTTCGCTGATCCCGAGTTCGAGACGTTGAGCGAGGACCTCTCGCTCCAGTGTGGCCCGACCCTCGAGAGCGAAGAGGTTGAGCTGCTCAGCGGTAATCTCTCGGTCAGCGCGGCTTTCGTGGCTCAGCACCAAGGCGCAGTGGGCCGACTTTCGTCCTCTTCGGGGACCTGCTCCGGGACACTGATCAGCCCCGACCTCTTCGTGACGGCCGGTCACTGCGTCGGCAACGGCAACGGCATCGAGGGAGCCGTTGTCGAGTTCAACTACCAAACCAAACCCAATGGTAGCTTCGGCCCCGTCAGCACCTACAACGTGACCGAGCTCGTCGAGTACCAGTCGGCCAATCCAAGTGTCTTGTGGGGGCACGACTACGCGATCATTCGGCTGAGCGGTAACCCCGGTAACACCTGGGGCGTCGCTACTGTGGCGCAGTTGCCCTTAGCCGACGGCGGCACTTTCGCGATGATTGGCCACCCCGAGGGGGGGCCCAAGCAGATCGCGCCGGGCGTTGTGAACGGCTTCGACAACAGATACTTGCGAATCGTGGTCGACGCAGGCTTCGGCAGCAGCGGGTCGGGTCTGCTTGACAATAATGGGCAGCTGACTGGCCTAATATTTCGAGGCGGTTGTGAGTCGGGCTTCGCTTATAACGGCGGCTTGAGCATCGAATACCTAGCCTTCTTGTCGCCGACGCTAGCCAGCCTTCAGGTGCCGCCTCCGGCACCCTCTACAGACCTCATTAACGCCAGCTTCGCGACCAGCGCAGACGGCTTCACCTACGCCGACAACGCCTTCCGTAGCGCGAACCAACCCAACTTCGCGAGCGGTGTCCACAGCTCCGCTAAGCTGAACGTCAGCGTTGGTGGCGGCACGTTCACCAACACGGCAGGCGGCTGGAGCAAGACCTTCACCACCACCGCAGCCGGCCCGGTCTCAGTGAGCTTCAAGTACGGCATCACGTCCAACATTGAGATCGACCCAGGCGAGTGGGTAGAAGCGCTGGTCAAGATCGACGGCACCTTGTACGGGGCCGGCACGACCGATTACGTGCGGCGAATTGAAGGCGGCGGCGATCAAGCCGAGGTCACCTTCAGCTTCACCAGTGCGTCACTGAGCGCTGGGACCCACACCATCACGCTGGGCGCAGCGATGAACAAGGCGACGGCCGCCAATGAGACCGGCACCATCACAATCGACGACGTCAAGGTCTCAGCGAGTGGCGGCTCTTGCACGCCCAGTTGCAGCGGCAAACAGTGTGGCAGTGACGGCTGCGGCGGAAGCTGCGGCACCTGCGGCGCTGGTCAGGCCTGTAACGCGGCTCAGCAGTGCGTTTCTTCCTGCACGCCCAGTTGCAGCGGCAAACAGTGTGGCACTGACGGTTGCGGCGGAAGCTGCGGCACCTGCGGCTCCGGCCTAAGCTGCGACGCGGCTCAGCAGTGCGCGGCTCCGCCTGCCTCGTTCATTAACGCCACGTTCGCTTCCAACGCAGAGGGCTTCACCTATGCGGACAACGCGTTCCGAAGTGCGAACCAACCCAACTTCGCGAGCGGCGTCCACAGCTCGGGCAAGCTGAACGTGAACGTCGGTGGCGGCACGTTCACCAACGCTTCGGGCGGCTGGAGCAAAAGCTTTACGACTACGACCTCCGGCGCGGTCAATGTGAGCTTCAAATACAGCATCACGTCGCACCTGGACATTGACCCAGGCGAGTGGGTCGAGGCGTTGGTCAAGATCGACGGCACCTTGTACGGCGCTGGAGCGACCGACTACGTGCGCCGGATTGAAGGCGGCGGCAACCAAGCCGAGGTCACCTTTAGCTTTACGAGCGCACAGCTCAGCGCCGGCACCCACACCATCACTCTGGGCGCCGTAATGAACAAGGCGACGGGCGCTACTGAGACCGGCAGCATCACCATCGACGATGTCAATGTCGCGCCTGGCGGCGGCACCTGCACGCCCAGCTGCAGCGGCAAACAATGCGGTAGCGACGGCTGCGGGGGCAGCTGCGGCACCTGCGGCTCCGGTCTCAGCTGTGACGCCGCGCAACAGTGCATTGCTAGCTCCACCACCACCTTGCTCAGCGCTCCGTTCGCCTCCAGTGCGGAGGGCTTCACCTACGCGGACAACGCGTTCCGAGGTTCGAACCAACCCAACTTCGCTAGTGGCGCCTTCAGCGCGGGCAAGCTGAGCGTCAGCGTCGGCGGGGGTTCCTTCACCAACGCCTCGGGCGGCTGGAGCAAGGGCTTCACGACCACGAGCAGCGGGCCCGTAACGGTGAGTTTCAAGTACAGCATCACGTCGGACCCGGGTATTGACCCAGGTGAGTGGGTCGAGGCGTTGGTCACGATCGACGGCACCCTCTACGGCGCCGGCGCGACCGACTACGTCCGCCGGATTGAAGATGGGGGCAACCAAGCCGAGGTCACCTTCAGCTTCACGAGCGCGTCTCTAAGCATGGGCACTCACACCATCACGCTGGGGGCTGCGATGAACGCCGCGACCACCGCCACTGAGGTCGGCAGCGTCACCATCGACGACGTGTTGGTCACGAAGCCGTAAACCCGCGCATCGGGGAGAAAACCCCGACCTGCAGAACAAGGCCGCGCGCGTCTATCGACGAGAACGCACGCGGCCTTGCTGCGTTGTCACCACCGCGCACGACCCTGCTCGGTCAGGCCTTCTTGCTCGAGTGCCCTGCCAAGTTTGTCGACCCAGTGAGTCACTCCGGATCTGCGCGAAAGTCATCAAGTGCCAGGACGTGAGTCATGATTAGGACGACTCGCTCCGGAGCCGACTCGGCGATGATGGCCCGCGCTTGGCGCAAGTATCCCCGCTGCAATTCCTTCAGTCGGGCTAGGTCGCGGCTGGAGACGGCGCACACGTTGTAGGCGCACATACCTTTCACCCGACCCACGCGCGAGGCTGCGAATGTAGCCCACCAACGGCGCTGCCCCTCCGCAACCGACGGATCCCGCCCTGCGTCTAGCGCCTCTATAGGGGTTGGGAGCCAGCGTTCATTGCTCTTTTCGAGCTGCCCGCTCGAGGCGAGCAAACTGATCGCGGTTTCGGCCTGTGCCTGCGATAACCTCAATCTCTCAACCACGAAGCTGGCCGCGCTCCCGGTATAGCTCGCGTATTGCGGTAGCTCAAAACAGCGCAGCACCGCTTGAGACCACGGCGCTTCTTTCATCGATCGCAGCGCTGCATCCGCGCGCTGCCATTCACCCTCCATCGCTGACAGGTTGGCGGTATAAGTGAACAATGCTACGAAGTCCAGTAAGCGCCTGGAACTGAAGTGGATCAGCTTCAACAGCTCAGGGAGCTTGGGGCTCGCGGTTCCTTTCAACCAACGCGAGAGCGCAAAGCGACTCGCTCCAATGCTGCTCGCCCATTCTCCAATCGGGATTTGGCCTCGCTGATCCCGCAGGAACGCAGCCACTCCCGGCGCACTAGGAAACACCGCTAGGGTATTCAGCCATAGGGGCTGCTTCACATAGAAGTCAGCCAGAAGCGTGCGAGTGTCGAAGCCACAACACTCGGCCAGGGTCAGGAACTGGAGCGCGGAGGGGGCGTTGCGACCCGTCTCCCAGGTGTAGATCACGTTGCTCGTGTACTTGAGGCGCCGGCAAACCCACGCCTGAGAGCGTTTTCCCCGCACCGCACGGACGAGTTGCGCCGCTGCTTGGTTGAAATCCACTATTGAATATTCGCACATCCATGGGTGAATTAACCTATATAAATGTGCGTTTCGTCCCTGGATTTTCACTGAGCGGGGGCGGATACTCAACTCATGACGCTTCTCACTAATCGTTTTCTTAAGGTCGGCTCCGTCTTCACGGGCTGCATCGTACCGCTGGCTATTGGCTGCGCCGGGGGGCAGACGTTTGACGACGGGGCTGATGAGCTCAAAGCGCGCTCCGAGCCTCATCTGTCGGTGGACGCGGGGGGCTCAGCTCTCAGGACGAGTAGTGACGCGGCGGCCTCCGTTGTGGGTGCACTGCCCGTGTGCGAGATCGGGGATCCTACCGAGCGGGTCGCGGTATTTGTGCGTGCGAGCGCGGCAGCTGGCGAACCGCTCAGGGACTATGCAGGGCCTGGCGTGGTCGATCGAATCGAGGTTAGCCAGAGCAACGGTACAAGCACTGGGGTATTTGTGGAGCTGGGCAACGGACAGTCGCTGGAAATTGTGAATTTATCCCCCGAGTTTCCAGCTTTCGAAGTTGGCCAGCAGCTAGAGGTAGATTTGCGCGGGCCTGAAATGCTTTTCAGCGGTCTCAATCTGTTCGTAACGTTTCGAGACATGAGCGGCGAGCTGCTCCTTGCACATTATACCCACGACGACCGATTCTTTGAGGATGGTACGCTCTCGACCCCAGACTCCCTTGGGGTGGCGCTGTCTTTTGCCGATGAATGCACGGTGCCAGACCCATGTTCGGAGGTCACTACCGGGCTTTCGCTGTCTGTTGATGTTGGCAATGGTGAAGTGCGGACTCTGCGTGCATCCGACGTCGAAGAACTGCAGATTGGCAGCTCGCAGTACTTGTTCGGGTTTAAGTATGGGCAGCGCTCCGAGGGGACGGGTGACACTCAATGCGCCGACTACGTTGGCGGACTGCGCCTAGGGTTCACCATGGTCCGGCAGTAGCCCGCGTAGGGTAACCCAGGCACTGGGCTGCATTGCCGCTCCCAAGCGAACGCGCGCGATGGCCCAGAGACGCAGGCGCGCTAAAGTCCCTGCTGCGAACCACCGACTGCTGCGTTTGTCGCTACAGGTCGAGTGGCGCCCGGGAGTGATTTCAGGTTTGGGCAAGAGTCGCAGGTGCCAAGACGTGAGCGCGTCCAATCTTCTGGGACAACAACTTCGACAGCGTCGCCCAAAGCTCTTCGCTTTGTTTTGCAGCAAACCAGCGAGCGTTTTCTGGGTCGTAGTCGAAGTGCCAAGCCTGGCGGTCCGCCGCCATCCAGATTTGTCTGGCGGCGCGATGGCTGTTGATGACGTAGGTCGCGCCGTCCGCGAACTCAAGGTTCAGAATGTCCCCCGCGAGCTCAGCGTCGACCAGGTCTTCTAGCTCATCCAGGGCCTCCATCAGCTGATGAAGAGTTCTACTGGCTTGGTCTTGGTATTCGGCTTCAGTCAACATCGCGGTATTCGCCATCAGTCTGCGTCTGCATCGATTGGGGGTTCAATGGGGGAGGGGCGCTCGTGCGCCGGAGCGCTGCGGTCCGGCAAGCAGTACGGGGCTTCACACTGAAAACCCGCTTGGCAGTCGGAGTTGCTTTGGCAGGGCCACGCGCACGATGAAAGCTCGTTGTTGCAGCGGTGAGCTGCGCACTGGGCGTCGCTGCGACAGGGAAACTCGACAGGGTCACCGGCGGGGCGGCTGCCGCTGCGGTCAGAAGCCGTGGGGTCCAGAGGTGGACCGCTCGGAGAACCCAGCGTGGGGGCGGTGGTCGGATCCGCCGAGCTCGGCGCGCGAGGATCATTGATCAGTCCGCACGAGACCGCGCAAGCGCACAGAGCAAACATCGTGGGGCAGAGCGCGGACACGGCCGGGACCCTAGTGTCCGAACGCGCAAGTCGCAACGGGTGCGCGGCCTATCCGGCCTATCCCCGGCAAGCCGCGAGGATTTGTGTCGCGAGGGCTTTTCTGCCGGTCACTCCAGCGCCGCCCTCGGTCGGCCCGATGCATGCAGGGCAACCCCCGGGGCACGGGCAGCTCATGATCAAGTCGCGCGCGCGGGCCGTGAGCTCCGAGGCGCGCCGGAAGATCCGCGGCGCAAGGCCCACTCCGCCCGGGTGCGCATCGAACAAGAAGAGCGTCGGCTCATTCGCGCCGCGCTTCGAAGAGTTTCGCCCGGGAAGCGATCCGGGCTCGGAGTCGTAGCCATCCCCGAGGGTGCGATTGATGTCGCGCGGTTCACACATCAGCGCGAGGGTGGACACCGTCTCCAATGCGACCCCCGCGGCACGCAGTGCGTCGATCAGCGCGGCGCGCGAGGGTGAGAGCGCCGTTACGAGCGCCTCCGGAAGACTCAGCCAGAAGCTTGTGGTGTGCATCTGCATTTCTGGCAGATGCACCTCCCCGTAACCCGCGTTCTCGTGGGTGAAATACTTGATTTTCTTGTAACCGGTGACTTTCTCGATCACCTTGACCTCGCCCAGGCCGATCCGCGCGCGACCTGCGCCCGCAAGTTCGAACTCTTCGATCACCTCGACGTCTCGGTAGGTGAGGGCAGTGGTGAAGTAGTCCGGGACGACCTTACGCACGTAAGCCTTGTGGTTGTCGTAGTCGAGCCTCTCGACTTGGTATTGCTCGGCGTCGTGTTGGTAGATCGCCTGCTCATGCAGCATAGTGTGGCTGGCCCGCCAATCGAGCTCAGCGATGGTTTTGTCGGTGTCTTGGTCGATGATCACGAAATTGTCCCAGCCGATCATCCGCAGAGACACGTGACTCGCTGGGTACGCGTCGCCGGCCCAAAAATAGCGATTGCCCCTGGCGTGGACCAAGCCTTGCGCCACCAGGTACTCCAGGGCGTCACGGGTGTCCGCCGCGTCGAGCACCGAGTAGTGCTCGCCTGAAGCAGGATCGGGCGCAGACGGTTTGTCACCGGGAGCGCTCAGCTCGAATGGCGCCTCGAACGTCGCGCACTTCAGGTGCTGAATTAGAATCTCGGTGTTACCTGGATCGATCCGCGCCTCCTCAGCGCCTGCTTTCAACAAGTACTCGGGCTCACGCGCCAAGTACTGGTCGAGCGAGCGGCTCGAACACACGAGCAACGCGATGCTGCGACTGCCACGCCGGCCCGCGCGGCCAAAGCGTTGCCAAGTTGAAGCGACGGAGCCCGGGTAACCGACGCACACAACGGCGTCCAAATCGCCGATGTCGATCCCAAGCTCCAGCGCGTTGGTCGCGACCACGCAAAGGATTTGCCCGTCGCGTAGGCCGCTCTCGATCGCTCGCCGTTTCTCCGGCAGGTAGCCCCCGCGGTAGGCCATGATCGCTTCGGGGCCGGCGACGCCGCCGCAGGCGTCGCGCAAGTACTTGAGCATGATCTCGACGCCGTTGCGGCTCTCTCCGAAGACAATCGTCGGGACGCGCGCCCGGATCAGATCGCTCGCCAGGGACACAGCATGCTTCAGCGAGCTACCGCGCAGCTGTAGCGTTTCATCTACGATGGGGGGGTTGTACAGGAGCACTTGCCTACTGGACGTGGGAGCGCCGGACTGATCGACCAGGGTGATCGCGGAGGGTTCGCAGCCGAGCAGGCGCGCGGCGTGTTCTCTCGGGTTTCCGATGGTCGCCGTGGCGCAGATGAAGCGCGGATCGCTGCCGTGAAAACGCGCAATGCGTTGTAGACGGGACAACACGTGCGCCATATGCGAACCAAACACCCCTCGGTAGGTGTGCAGTTCATCGAGCACCACGTAGCGTAGGCCTTCGAAGAGCGACGCCCACTTGGCGTGGTTGGGCAAGATCCCAGCGTGCAGCATGTCGGGGTTGGTGAGGACGGCGCGGCTCTTTTCGCGCACGGCGCGCCGTGCGTCGGCGCGCGTGTCGCCGTCGAACACCATGGCGCTGACGGGGAGCTCGGCCGCGAGCACGAAATCCTGCAGGCTGTGCTCTTGATCGCGGCTCAGCGCTTTTGTCGGGTATAGGTACAGCGCGCTTTGCTCAGGTTGCTCCGCCAGGGCCTGCAAGACCGGTAGATGAAAACACAAAGACTTCCCGCTCGACGTGGGTGTCGCGATCACCACGTGTTGCCCGTCGAGCGCCGCCGAGATTGCCTGTGCCTGGTGGGAATACAGCTGCCCGATACCCCGTTGAGCGAGCGCATGTTTCAACTTCGGGTGCAGGCGGTCAAGGATGGGCACCGTCTGCGCCGCCTTCGGTGGGATCGCCCGTTCGAGCGCCAAACAGGGCGCAACCCGACCCGACAGCGTCCACTGTTCGACCACCGCGTCGACACCTTGGGGTGCACTGGCCCAGGGGCGATCAGTTGACTCCGGCACGCGCTGATACTAAACGCATGTTCGGTGTTGCGCAAGCGGGCTCACTCCGCGTTATGCATAGCCCCCGTTTCGGACCCTTATGAGTCAGCCTGATCTTTCCCCCGAGTCCCCGAGCCCAGCGACCCCATCTGCGAGCGTCGCCCCGCATGGGGGAGGGCCTAGTTTTATCCTTTTCGGGATCGTCGCCGGTGTGGGACTGGTGCTCGACGCGGTCACTAAGGCTTGGGCTGAGATCACGCTCAGTGAGCTCCCGCGACGGACCGGAATTGTGCTGATCGAAGATCGCCTGACGTTCACTTTGACCTACAATAAGGGGGGGGCCTTCGGGTTGTTC